>JAGRAN010000016.1:3763-4434 GCA_020434585.1 Bdellovibrionales bacterium | reverse complement strand
ACGACTTTACCCTGCGCATCCTTAAGCTCAAATTCTGCCGGTGTGGCTGAAACATAAATTGCTGTACTTAATTTCTTCTCGAACTCGCTAAACTTCAATGGCCTATTGTCTAGCGCAGAAGGAAGTCTGAAACCAAAATCGACTAAAGTTTGTTTGCGCGCTTGGTCACCTCGATACATCCCAACTACCTGCGGTATGGTGACATGACTTTCGTCGATGAATGCAATGAAGTCTTCAGGGAAGTAATCTAGAAGCGTAGGCGGGCATTCGCCAGTTTCCCGTCCAGTAAGATGACGGGAGTAGTTCTCGATACCCGGGCAAAAACCAGTTTCTTGAATCAATTCGAGGTCGTACAATGTCCGCTGTTCCAGCCGGTGCGACTCTAGCGTTTTGCCCTCCCGTTCAAGCACCTTCAATCTCTGCTCGAGTTCGTCTCGAATAGTCAAAGCAGCTCTCTCGAGTCTTTCGTCGCTCGTTACAAAGTGACTTGCCGGATAGATGCAGGCATGAGGGAGTTTCGCTAACGTCCTGCCAGTCAAACGTTCGATTTCGCTGATTTGCTCGAGCTCGTCGCCGAAAAATTCGAAACGAACACTTCGTTCGCTTTCAGACGCTGGACAGACTTCGACCACATCTCCGCGAACACGAAACGTGCCAGTCGTAAACTCGAT
>JAGRAN010000016.1:0-3695 GCA_020434585.1 Bdellovibrionales bacterium | reverse complement strand
AGAAACAAGACATGGTCAAAATACTCCTCCGGATCGCCGAGGCCGTAGATGCAGCTGACACTAGCGACAACTATTACGTCTCTGCGCTCCAGCAATGCCTTCGTCGTTGCGTGACGCAGTTTGTCGATTTCATCATTTATCGACGCATCCTTTTCGATGTACGTATCGGTAGAAGGAACGTACGCCTCGGGCTGATAATAATCATAGTAGCTGACAAAATATCTAACGGCGTTGTCGGGGAACAGTTCACTGAATTCAGAGTACAGTTGGGCAGCTAACGTTTTGTTGTGAGCCAAGACTAGCGCTGGACGCTGGAGTCTTGTAATCACGTTAGCAGCTGTGAAGGTCTTACCTGAGCCGGTCACACCTAACAGCACTTGGCGACGGCTGCCACTCTCTAGATTACTCACAAGTTTTTCGATGGCCGCAGGCTGATCTCCGCGAGGAATCATTGGGCTTTTAAGCTCAAACGACTTTGTCGAGTCTACTCGGGAAAAAACTGTAGAGGGTCGCTTTGTTTCTTGCGTCACACTTAAGCTGCAACGGCTAAATTCACGCAGCTCGCGCGCGCTCGATGCGCTCTTTTGCTAGTTTTACAGCGATGTCGCCTGTGAATTCTCCGCTTTCCTTGGCTTGATCTAAGATACTGCCAACAGTGTTATAGATTTTCGAAACGCGTTCGTTTACACGGGACTCCTTATAGCCTCCTTCCTCCAACTCGTCTGAGCAAAGGATTACCCCGCCTGCGTTAATTGCAAAATCAGGTGCATACATTATCTTGCGCTCTTGGATAATCTTGACTGTCTCGTCATCACCAATCTGATTATTCGCAGCACCAGCAATTATTGGACACTTTAGCTGTCCGATTGTTTTGCTGTTAAGTGTTCCGCCTATCGCGCACGGCGCAAACACATCGCACTCTACGCTATATATCTCATCTACTCCGACAGCTTTAGCGCCGAACTTCTTAACTACGTGATCAATTCGATCCGGCTCGGTGTCCGTTACGATGAGTTCAGCGCCAGCTTCGTGTAAATGTCCTGCTAGAAATAGTCCGACGTGCCCGACGCCTTGAATGGCAACTTTTTTGCCCTGATAGGATGACGTTCCAAATCGGCGTTCGAGGCAGGCGCGAATTCCGTCAAATGTGCCTCGTGCGGTGAAAGGCGACGGATCCCCTGCTCCGCCATGCTGCTGATCCCCGCCTACCACATACTCAGTCGTTTCGAGAATCCATTCCATATCACGCACTGAAGTGCCCATGTCTTCAGCGGTAAAATAACGTCCACCAAAAGTCTGAACACAGCGGCCAAACGCACGAAAGAGGTCTTCTCGCCCCTCCTTCATTCGGGGGTCAGCGATTATCACACTTTTCCCACCGCCAATATTCAAGCCGCAAAGGGAGTTCTTGTAGGTCATTCCTTCCGAGAGCTTCAATACGTCCACAAGCGCCTCATCGAACGAAGCATAGGGTCGCATTCGACAGCCACCAATCGCAGGCCCAAGCACAGTGTCATGCAGAGCGATAATTGCGACTAGGCCACTCGGCTGATCTTGGAAAATTGACACTCTTTCGTGCCCGAAGGACTGGATATCGTTAAATACCGACATAAAGATCTCCCGAAATTGGAACTCGCGCCCGTTGGCGCGCATCAGTCATAGCGCCTTTTTACTCAATTTTCCAGAGCTGCCGCTTCTACAAATTGCTTCGCCCTGCGCCGCAGCTCAGTAAATCGAGTCAGCGACAGGAGCGCGCTTAAATCCGGACCTGAAAGCGAGCCGGTTACAGCCGCACGCAATGGTTTAAACAGCTCCTTGCCTTTAAGGCCGGTTTCCTTTTTGACTGCGTTGGTCAACTGCTTCGCTTGCTCAGGTGAGAGCGTATCACGATCAGCATCCAACTCAGTTTCTTCTAAGCGGTCCGACCAAGATGGCGCGACTGCTCGGCAGTGCGCGCGAAACTCGCTGTCACTCGCGAGAGCGTCACGAACGTCTGAACCAACCTCAACCCCATCACCAACAAGTAGCTTGGCCAGACCCTCGGCGTCTCGGAGGTTTGCGCAGCCATCTCTTAGCTTGTCGACGGCTTCGAGCCAAAAGTCATGTCCGCGGGCTTCTATCTGCTCGCGAAATTGACCAGTGAAGGGCTCAAGCGCAGAGGCCGCTTCCGCAACGGGCAAGTGACGAATCCACCAAGAGTTAAGGAAATTCAGTTTGTTGTTATCGAAGACAGCGGCGGTGTTGCCGACTCGTTCGAGGTCGAAGCTCTCAATAGAGTCTTCCATTGAAAGCTGTTCTTTGCTTTCAGGATGAGACCAGCCAAGCAGCATCAGAAAATTATTCAGCGCTTGCGGTAGGAAGCCAGACGCTTGAAATTCCCCCACCGAAGTAAGGCATTCTGAGTTTCGTTTAGACAACTTTGCTCCATCCGGTCCGAGAATTAGCGGCAGATGAGCGAAGCGAGGCACCGGCGCGCCCAAGGCTTCAAAGATCAATTTATGCTTAGCGGTATTTGTTAAGTGGTCGGCTCCCCGAATGATGTGAGTTATTTTCATGTCCACATCGTCTGCCACTGAGGCCAAGTGGTAAGTTGGCGTGCCGTTTGAACGAAGCAGCACCGGCTCCGGGCCAAGCGCATCTGTTTTAAAAACGCATTCACCGTTTACGATGTCATCAACTATGACTTCTGTTTTTGGGTAGCGAAGTCGGAGCACGCCTTCATCGTCTACGTAAGCCCCGCCGCTCTGTTTAAGTTTTTCGGCCGCGGCAAGGTGCTGTTCCATGCGTTCGCTTTGGCGATAGGGACCATACGGCCCACCTGCTTCGGGACCTTCATCCCAGTCCATACCGAGCCAGCGCAAGCCTTCGTAGATTCCCTTTTCGTGCTCTTCGAGCGAACGCTCTCGGTCAGTATCGTCCAAGCGGAGAATAAACTGCCCGCCCATTTTCCGGGCAAACACAAAATTAAAAAGAGCCGTACGGGCACCGCCTATATGCAGCGAACCTGTCGGGCTTGGGGCGAAACGAACGCGGACCATTAACTACTTGTCTTCTCCCAGCTCTGAAATTGTGAACATTCCACGGGTACCATGCTTGGCTCTTACAGCAGCAAGCGTTTCCGCAGTTACGTTCTGTTCGCCCTTATTTGACCACGCGGTGCGAACGAAGTTCGCGACAGCAACCGTTTCTTCGTCAGTCAGCTGTGCGTCAACCGGTGCCATAACGTTGTTATAAGTGGTTCCGTTGACATTGATTGGTCCATTGAGACCGTACATCATAATCGACAGCAGGCGCTCAGGATCGCCTACTACATAACTGCTGCCATCAAGCGGCGGGAACACGCCAGGAATCCCTTGACCAACGGCCTGGTGGCACGCGGCGCAAACCCGGGCGAATACTGCAGCGCCGTCAACCTTAACTGGCCCGCCTGCAGCAATGCTTTCAATAGAAGCCTGAGCTCGAGGCGCGACGACCGGGAGAGCGGTCTCAGTTTGTGGACTGCCCACGACGGGGCCAACGCCTCCGATTTCGCGCGACTTGCGGTCGCACGCCAGGATTCCAATAATCGCTCCGCTCAACACGCACGTTGCAAGAACCCTTGCGACTCTATTCATTCCTTAACCCCCTGCAGCGTTGGTTTGAAATTCAGTTTTCGCCAGTAAAATCATGCCCTGGGGGAGAGTCGAACTCCCACG
>JAGRAN010000304.1 GCA_020434585.1 Bdellovibrionales bacterium | reverse complement strand
TTAAGACGAACCTTCATCGCTGCTCATGTGCAAGCTGCGCTGCGTTACGGTTGCTTGAGACTGCGCTTGTAGATGGTCACGCGCGAATCCGCTCGCAAGAAGACTTCCTCCGGATTCTCTCCAGGGAAGACGCGTGTGATTCCGTAGTACAAGCCTATGCCTTTGGGACCGCCCTTGGGATGGGGCGCTTCGTCGAGCCCGACCATGCGGCCGTAGGACTCAACATCTCGGTGGAGAGCGTCCAGCGGACCCGTGATGGGGTGGCTGTTGCCGTCCTTGCCGGAGATCTCGTGCACACCACCGATCAGTCCGGAGATCTCGTCACCACCGTGGTGGAACGGGATGCTCCAACCGTCGCTTGCAAGTGACGCGATCGTACTGAGCCGGACTCGCCACATGCGTGCGACCGGCCCAAGGTAGATCGTGTTCGCCAGGGTGTTGCTGCCGAGACTATCGTTCACACCACCGAGGTTCGACAGGTCGGCTTCTACGTAGTAGACCGCTTGACCCGTCGCCGCAGCCCATTGCTGAGCCTGGACAACCAAGAGGTACCGGTATGCGTTGTTCCACAAACCGGTGACCGGATGGATTAGCAGCCGCTGACGCGCCGCATCTCCATCCCGCTCCTCATCTCGTTTGAAGAGAGAGAGCGGGTCGAACTCGAACTTCATTGCTCGCTCCGATTGCTACCTTCGAATCCCGGAAATACCCGGGTGCCTATAGAGTTGAACTCACGCCGGGTGGCTGATTGCCATGCAGCGTGAGGGTTGCCTTCCGAAGCTTAAGCTTCGACACTACCCCTGAGAATGGTTTGAATGGGGCGCGAATATACTAAGAATTACGAGCAAGCACAACTCTCAGTGAGCGCCAGGACTTAGTAGCGATTTGTCTGGAGCCTCTTCTGTATATTAAGATTAAAACCTTCTGGTATGGCAGTGGCAGCTCGATGAGACAGCTAACAATACGGACAATTCGTTTACTGCATCACACGGTAGTGCTGTTCGTGCTATTTGCCTGGGCCGTTCCTGTGCGTGAGCTTTGGGCCGCCCACATCATTTTTATTCCGTTGATGGTTTTGCAGTGGAAGCTGAACAAAGACATGTGCCTGCTTTCTAACTGTGAACACTTGCTGCTCGGCAACGGCTTTTATCCTCAAGATGAGGAAGTCAGCTTCGTTAAAGGATTACTTGCCAAATTTGTCGACCCTTTGCCGAGCGATACATTCATTGAAGCTGGAATGTACCTGCTTATGGCCGTGTCCTGGACAATTTCGTGTATAAGGATTGCTGGCGCCTAGTCTGGCGCAAACTGATTATTCGTCTAGAGCGCCTAGGATGATTTCGTCCGATACCAGCTGATGCAGAGCAGCCTTCGCACCAGCCTCGTCGCTTGAGCCGACAAACGCCAACGCAGCATCCATTACGTCTTGACCGGTAAGGGGATCGTCTTTGAGCAGCTCTAGTACAGCAACAGCAAACGGCGAAAGCTCTGAGAACCAAACTTTCTGCGTCGATGCACTGCGATAAACAAGCAAGTAGTAATTCCCCCGCTTATCCAGGAGCTCAGCACCCTTAAATTTAAATACCGGATAACTAAGCTGCACAACCTGAAAATCAGGATTCAAAACCAAATGCTCGTTGAGAATGTCGGTGCAGGGACGATAGGGGGCAATTTCCGAATCGGGACGCATAAACATCTCGATTTCGATCCACTCAAACAGCAGCAAATCCGTTAAATACGGAAGTCCCATCATTTCCGCATATTTGGATTCAACGGCAAACTCGTACAGTCCCCGCGGCATTTTCCATAACTGCGGCGAGGAAGACGGATAGCGTGCAAAAAACTCTTGCACGAACTCACTCCCACGCTCCTTACCTAAGGTTTCCTTTGCAATCGGATAGGCATTGTTCAGAGCGCTTTTAACCCCGTTAAAAACCAAGCGGCGGTACTGCTTCGCACGTTCGGAATTGACTCCTGGAATCTCCCGATAACTATTATCCCTGCAGTAATCCGCCAGGCTAGTTTGAAATTTACGGGTCTCTTCACTAAGCGGCATTTTTCAAGTCCCAGTGGCGAGTTGCTATTGCGTTCAGACGACCGAGCTCGGCGAGTAGTTCTTCTAAATCGGGAATATTG
>JAGRAN010000303.1 GCA_020434585.1 Bdellovibrionales bacterium | reverse complement strand
TTTCGAGTAATCTTGTAATCGCAGTTGCGCGTGCTGAGTGTGGGCTAAAGTGCGAGCTGTCTTGAACCACGCCGCAATAGTGCTTAAAAAGCCGGTAAATGCCACTGGCTGATATAGGCTTATCGGTTGCGCTTGAACCTCCACGTCCGCGGTAGCTTACAAACAGGTAGTCCCCGAAGTTCGCACCTGATTTTTTCCTAAGTTCAAGCCACATTTGCAAGTACTGCGCGGCCCAAGCTGGCAGCGCTTGGTCGGCGTCTGTGCCTGCTTTGGTTGCTCTTAAACGCAAATAGCATGTCCCGCGTGCCGTAGAGCGGACATCCCCAACGCGCAACCGGGTCAGTTCTCCGCGGCGCAAACCGCCACCGAACAAAGCCGCAAGTATTGCTCGGTCTCGGATACCTTTAGCGGTATCACCATCAGGGGCCGATACGATCTGACTGACCAGTTCAAAATCAATCATTTCAGTAGGACGCTTTTGGCCTGAACGCGATTTTGGTGCTGGCAGCTTGTCGGTATCAAAAGGATTACGACTCAAGCCCATGTCGGAATTTACGATCATCCGATAAAGTCTGCGCAGGGCCGTGAGCTTTTTAGCAATCGTTGAATTCGAAAGAGTTGCCTGCATGCCATCGCGAGCCGTAGACCGTCGAGTTTCAGTACTTAAGTCGAGCTGCTCAGAATGTGTGCTCTGCCCACGTGGAGCTTGCCCGGGACGCTTTTTAAGCCAGTCATTGTAACGTGCCGCGTCTATATCGCTAGCTGACAAAATTGCTTCTGTGGCTTGTGGTGTGCCCGGTTCGGTTCCTAGGAAGTTGCACCACTCCCTAAATATCCCGACATAGGTACGCTGGGTGCCTTCAGATCGAACTGACAAAAAGGCATTAATACGGGTCCACAATTGGTAGTGAAGTGAGTCGGAATTCTCTGAGTTCTCTTTGTATTGCCTCAATGCAGGCAGTTTGCTGCTCATAGCAACATTTTATCCGATGCTATGACGCGGGCGAAAGTGGGTTTCCGTCATCACTCTCGCTGGCTGCAATCGCCGATCCCGCACCGACTACAGTAATGCTCGAGGCGGCAATCAGCGCACTGGATGCGCCAAGACCAGCTCCGGCTGCTAAAGCGGTTGATGTAATTGCGACGTTGGTGAACGTAACCCCGGAGGCAGTCGATGCCACAGTCCAAGTCCCTGGCGCGACACCTTCGAAAACTACCGTGCCATTCGAAGAAATAGCGGTCAAAGTCTCCCCGCTTAAGGAGTTGGTTAGAGTAACTTCGACTCCTTCAGCCGGTGACCCGGCCGCATCGACAAGTGTGAATTCGACAGAGCCGCTTCCCTCAACACTGCTGCTTGCTCTTGTAAATCCACCAGTATCCTTTACAAGCAGATCGGCTTCTTGTGCGAAAGCGCTGTGCAGCGGCACAGTCGCCGCTAAAAGTAGGAGAGAAAGAGTAATCTTAGAAATGAGCCTCATGAACTATCCTCGAGTTTGAAGAGGTTCTTGTTAATGTTTCAACTACTTTATATCTAACACGAAAGTGT
>JAGRAN010000302.1 GCA_020434585.1 Bdellovibrionales bacterium | reverse complement strand
CGAGCAAAAGCTGACACGACGTCCGGATAGACAATACTCTTCAGCTTGCCGCTTTCATAGCCTGCCTGCCAGATCATTCCCTGCAAGGCTTTCAGTCCAGTGGACTTACGGTCTCTATCCATTAGCCATCGGCAATACGCCTCAACGGAAACCGGATCTCCTTGCCATGCCGGTAAGTCTGCACCGGCACCAACATCGGATTCGTGCTCGGCACGCAGCAGACCCACCGCATCCCGCACTGCAGGCAAATCAAAATTGACGGCGAGAAATGCATTCAGTTGCTCTCGTGCATATGGGAACAGCGTCTTGAATACGAAATCCACCGGGGTTGTGGTTCCCTCGATGTCGAGCAGAAACGCTTGGGCCTGTACCATGCTAAGCTGAAACTTCTGACGGAGGGATAAAGGCCGGACCTAGGCAAACTTCGAGAAAATTCTTATCTACACCGCTGCCGGTATAGTGTGGAGTCCACCCAGAGGGATCCTGGAACAGCCTGATCGCTTTGATCTTACGGTCCTGACACAGGTCGAACCAGTGAAGCGTTCCGCGAGGCACTCTAATAAAATCCCCCTGCTCTACTTCCAGCGCAACAACCGGTCCCGCCTTCGGACGCAGATGAAAAACCCCTCTGCCGTCGATAATAAACCGAACTTCGTCTTCGTCGTGCCAGTGTTCCTTGTTGAACTTATTCAGCATGACATCGAGATTCTCAGTTGCGGGGCTGACGTTAATAATGTCGGCAGTGACGTAGCCGCCCTGTTGTTTAAGCGTCTCGATCTCAACGCCGTATGCGCCGAGGATTTCCTGATCGCTCGCATCCGCAGCAAGCTCGTACTCTCGCTTCCAAGTGCCATAATCAATGTCGATTCCGGCTAGGTATTTGCGAATCTCCTCGAAAGACTCGATGCTTCGATCTTCTTCAGGAATACGTAAAAAAGCCATCAGCTGCTCCAATCGATTTTAGTCTGCCCACTGTCTCGAACAGAAACTCAAAAATCTCAACATGGCGGCGTGCCTCAAACACATCCGCGCCCCAAGTGTACAGCCCGTGTCCGCGCAGTAAAAACCCGTGGCACTCAGGCTGCTCGCTCAAAACCGATAATACCTCAGAACTAAGTGCTGTCATATCCTGCGAATTGCCGAGGATAGGGACTGTCTCACTATGTTGGTGAGTTGCGACTCCACTTAGGCCCTTCAGCATCTCGAGGCCATAAATCTTCAGACTGCGGCGATCCTCCGGGCAGGCTAGTGACAAGGCTGTGTTCCACGGGGAGTGCGTGTGCAGAACACAGCCGGCACGACGAGACTCGATAATCGCCACATGCAGTAGAGTCTCAGCAGAAGGCTTACCGCTTCCGCTCAGCAGCCGGCCAGTTTCATCGACCTCGATGAACTGCTCGGGCAGAACGCTTTCCTTATCGACACTGCTCGGCGTGATGGACAATCTCAGAGGGCTCAGTGAGGACACGACGCTGAAATTGCCGCCGGTGCCAGGGCACCAGCCACGAGAGTGAATAAAGGAGATCGCTTCGCTTAATTCGAACAGCACTGATGGATGGTTCGTCATAATGCCCTCTCAGCAAAGTTTTGCTGAAACTAAAACTAATATCAGGAAAACTCAAGTCACGGCGGCGGGTTCCCAGCGAGCCCAAGCCGCATGTCTGGCAATTGAATACGAGAAAAGATAACCTAAGCGGCAACAGAGGCAGGTATTCTTTCCAAGGACGACTTAATGACGAAACAAGCAACAGCGACCGCACTCGTGACAGGCGCTTCTCGCGGACTAGGCAGAGCAATCGCTCAAGCGTTCGCAGCAGCGGGTTACACAACAGCGATTCACTTTGCGAACAACAAGGATGCGGCACAGCGCACCCTGCAATCGCTTCCCGGCGAAGGCCATACTCTGATTCAAAGCCCCATCGACTCAGCTGAGGCCGCTTGCGATGCTTTCGCAGCTGCCGAGGAAGCTATGGGAAAGGTCGATGTCTTGGTGAACAACGCGGGCGTCTACTTTGATCATCCGCCGCTAAATTGCACCATCGAACAATGGAGCGAAGCTTGGACGAAGACAATTGGCGTAAACCTAATGGGGCCAGCATATCTCTGCCATGCCGCTGTTAATCACATGCAGCGAATCGGCGGCGGTTCGATCATCAACATTTCGTCGCGCGGCGCCTACCGCGGCGAACCGGAAGCCCCAGCCTACGGAGCATCCAAAGCGGGTCTCAATTCCCTTAGCCAATCGCTCGCGCTAGCCTGCGCGAAGGACAATATTTATGTTTACGGGATCGCACCGGGGTGGATTG
>JAGRAN010000301.1 GCA_020434585.1 Bdellovibrionales bacterium | reverse complement strand
CAAAATTTTCCGTAAATTCGGCAAGATTTTTTTCGACTTTACCCATACTGGGCGTAAGGAGAGAAAAAAGCTTTCGAAGCAGCTCCGTAAACCGTCCCCTCTTGGAGATACCAACGGTCCAGCTATTCTCGGGACGGATGTCGCGTTCAATCTTATCTCGAATTTGCGATGTGAAAGCTTTATCGAATATCAGCAGGCCGTTTTCAGAATTTACGTAGGCCGAGCGCGGGTCCAGATTGATTGACCCTATCCAAACAGCCTTGTCATCAATTACGAATGTCTTGGCGTGAAGGCAAAGATGGCGATGCTTAGCTGAATCAAAACTCATGCATGCCTCTAGGTTGTCACAGCGAGGAGCATCAACGCTATCAGGGCGACGATATTCCATCACTTCATGCATTACTGGCGGATATGGCTTATACTCATGTAATTCAAGACGTAGCTGTTCAAAGTAGCGATTACGCTCTCTGTACGCGAAAGCATAAGTAAACAGATTATCTGACGACGCTAAGCTGTTGGTTGATACGATCACGCGAAGCTTTGGCCTTTCTGATCTAAGACTCTCCAACACACCGTAGTGAACTCCATCAAGAACGAAATACGGTGTTTGCAATAAAATCGTATCATTCGCGGACTTCCACAGCTGTCCTACTTCCGAAACCGTACGATTTTTGTGACTAAGCTTATTCTGTCTGGCTTCGCCCGGCGAGTCGGAGAAGAACTCCACTTCTGTTACAGGAAGCATTTCTCCAATAAAGCGATCTTGAACCTTCGTTGGGTCATCAGCCTGAGTCAGCACAGATTCAAATAAGCCGCCGGTTTGAAAATCATCAAAGGACGAATCTGCACTTAGTGGCGAACGCTCAACCCACTGCTGAACGTCCTTCAGATCCAAGCCCGAGCAAGAGTAAGGCGAATTCCAAAAATCGAAGAAAGATTTGGTAACTTGCTGTGCAATCGGTCCTACAAGCATCGCTTCTCGATCGCGAAAGTTCCGCGTGCGGCCACGGTCAAAGTACGCATTCCCGTAGTTTCGTCCACCGACAATGCAAACCGCTTCGTCTACAATGAATGATTTGTTATGCATCCGATGATTAAACTCTTGAAAATTAGAGACGATTTCCAATACTAATTCTAGGGCAGACGGATGAAGCTGATCTGCGGCAACGTTATAGTGCTTAACACTGATGTTTGGATGAGCTGTATTCAGAAATGCCATCAAACCAGGATCGCCTATAGAAACCCAAGAATCGATGATAATTCTCACTTTTACGCCACGCTTTGCAGCTTGTAGAAGTTCGTATGCAATCAACCTACCGCTTTCGTCATTAGTCCAAATGAAGGTTTGAAGGTAGATTGCTCTCTTCGCATCTCGAATCAGAGCTATACGAGCCAAAAGTGCTTGTTCACCTGTCTCTAGGCTGCAAAGGTAATGAACGGGAGGATTGCTTCCAACAGCTTGGTCAAATAACACCACGAATGAAGAACTAGGAGTTTCCATGACTGCTGCAGTTACTCTGCTAAGCTACAACATACATAAAGGCTTCTCCAGTCGCAACGTGCGCTTCATTCTGTCTGAACTCAAGCAGGCAATCATGGACGTGGGCGCGGACATAGTGTTCTTACAGGAAGTTGTCGGTGATCATGCGGGACACCGGCAAAAAATCGCCAGCTGGCCCAGTGAAGCGCAATTTGAGTATTTAGCTGACACGGTCTGGTCACATTACGCTTATGGAAAAAATGCCGTATATGACCAGGGGCACCACGGCAACGCAATCCTTAGCAAGTTTCCAATTGTGGTAGATGAGAATCATGATATCTCAGTTGGCAAGCACGAACAGAGGGGACTTTTACGTGCAAGAGTTGCGGTGGATGACCAGGAGCAAAGCACCTCACTTGAATGCTTTTGCACCCATCTCGGACTTTTTAGGCGAGGCCGAGACGCTCAGTTTCGAATGCTCGCTGAACATATAGACGCCGTGGTGCCCCGCGAACAGCCAATAGTACTCGCCGGA
>JAGRAN010000015.1 GCA_020434585.1 Bdellovibrionales bacterium | reverse complement strand
CCCTAACCCGGCAATCCAAAGTAATCGCTGCTATTTTTACTTGGCCGAAGATGTAAAACTTGCCGGCGAACAGCAATTAGATGACGCAGAAGATATCAGCGTAGAACTGGCCCCGCTAAGTGAAATCCCTAATTTAATTCAAGACAAGCAAATCACTCATGCGTTGAGCATCTAAGCCTTCTTCTATTTATCAATTTCAGGGTATAAAGGATTTAAGCTCAGCTTTTAGGCTCAACTTTTTCTGGCAGGTAGGAATTGAACACGCGCGAGTTTCTTAAAAATTTCTTCCTCGGCGCCGCCCTTTGCGCATTGTTCGGCACACTGTACTTATACGACGAATTTCCACAGTATGCCTTTCTGTGCTTGGTAATTTTTATTTACTGCTTTTCTGAATGGCGCGTCCGCTAAAACTTTAAATTCGAACTGTGCGAGTCTTGCGCTTGCTGCGCTTGAGCTTTGTACGCTCAAGCAATGCGACTTCAAATACTTCGCGCAGGTCCCGCACCGCTACAAAAGTAACGGCGTCTGTTAAAAACTTCGGAAACTTTTCAATTTCGCGCTTGTTGGCGTGCGGAATAACCACTACCGGTATGTCGGCTCGTTTTGCTGCCAGCGCCTTTTCCTTTAGCCCGCCGATTTCCATGACTCGACCACGCAGCGTAATTTCGCCCGTCATCGCAACATTGCTTGATACCGGCCGATCGGTCAGCAGTGATAGCAGAGCCGTTGCTATCGTTACGCCGGCAGACGGCCCGTCTTTCGGTATTGCTCCATGCGGCACGTGAATATGCACGTTGGAGTTGCTGAGAAAATCGGGCTCAACTCCGAGTTCCGCCGCATTGGCGAGAATATAGGTCAGTGCGGCATGCGCAGATTCCCGCATCACTTCGCCAAGCTGACCGGTAAGTGCGAGATTACCTTTCCCCGGTGTAACAGCAGCTTCTACAACGAGAGTTTCACCGCCGTCAGCCGTCCAGGCTAGGCCAGTTGCCACACCAATAACGTTGCCGCTTATCTTCTCATCTTCAACGTAAACCGACGGACCAAGCAGCTTGGCGACATTCTGCTTTCCGATTTTAGTAGGAGCTTCTTCCCCCTCTGCAACCAATCGAGCTACCTTCCTGAACAACTTGCTGACAACTCGGCCGAGTTCTCGCACACCGGATTCTCGGGTATAACCAGCAATCATTTCACGAACGGCATCCTCAGAAACTTCTATTTTATATTCTTTCAGGCCGTTTTCTTCTCGAGCACGCGGGAGCAAATAGCGCTTTGCTATCTCGAGCTTTTCTTCAAGCGCGTAACCCGAAAGCTCTATCACCTCCATTCGGTCCAGCAGCGCGGGCGGAATTGTGTCCGTCACATTAGCTGTGGCAATGAACATCACCTCAGAAAGATCAAACGGTAAATTCAAATAATGATCTTGAAAGGAGTTGTTCTGTTCCGGGTCGAGTATCTCCAGCATTACTGACGCCGGATCCCCTCGAAAGTCAGAACCAATCTTGTCAATCTCATCGAGCATCATCAGCGCGTTCTTGCTCTTGGCGTTTTTCAGTCCTTGAATAATCCGACCAGGCATCGCGCCAACGTACGTCTTGCGGTGACCGCGCAATTCGGCTTCATCCCTTAATCCGCCCACGGACGCTCGAACGAACTTCCGTCCAAGAGCGCGGGCGATTGACTTGCCGAGCGAGGTTTTACCGACGCCAGGCGGTCCAACTAGCAGCAGCACTGGGCCGCGCAAACTTTTGTTTAACTTTCTTACGCTCAGAAAATCGAGAATTCGCTCCTTCGTCTTCTCTAATCCGAAGTGATCTTCATCGAGAATTGCGCGAGCCTGAGCAAGGTCGAGCTTGTCGCGGGTGCGTTTGGACCACGGTAGGTCAACGATCCAATCCAAGTAAGTCCGGGCCAGCGCCGCTTCGCTCGTGTCGGGGTGAAGCTGCTGTAGACGGCGTATCTGCGTTTCTGCCTCCTGGCGAATTGCTTTGGGCATCTTGAGTTTGCGCAGGCTTTCTTTCAAATCGGAAATATCATTTTCCCAATCATTGGCCTCGCCGAGCTCGGTGCGAATCTGTTGGAGCTGTTCACGCAGCAGCTGTTCGTATTCTTCGCGCTCAAGCGCCTTATCAACTCGCTTAGCAATTCTTTCTCGCAGCGATTCACGGTCAAGGAAGTTCTGCATTAAGTGGTAAACCATATTTAGCCGAGCGCGCGGATCGAGCTCCCGCAGCACGCCTAGCGCTTCCTCTTCCTTCAAAGACATCGCTGAGGCGGCGAGGTCGGCCAGCACCCCTGGATGATATACTTCCTCAGAAAGAGCTACGTGCTCTTCTGCTGAAGAATCATAGGAGGAAAACAGCGTAAGGTTTTCCTTAAATTCAGCCATGAGCTTTTCGTCTTCTTCGGTCAGCTCAAATTCAGTTGGGTCGTCACGAGACTCAGCTCTCACCCAAACACTCGGACTAGCGGAAACAACTTCACGAACCTCGACGCGATTTAAGACGTGCACTCTAAGGTGCCGCTCACCGGCAGCCGTTCGCACACAATGCGTGATGTGAGCCATCACACCAATCGAATCAACGTCCAGGTTGCCTTTCTTGTCGGGCTCGTACTCAAATCCAAGAATAATTCTGCCGCCGCCGGCAATTGCTTCATCGACCGAGGGGGTGAACTCCACGCGAGACACGTGAACAGAGAAAACTGAACCGGGAAAGATACTGGCTTCAGAGACGGGTACGAAAGGCAGCTCTAGCATTTCGCCCTTAGGTTTACGGCGTGTAGTTGACTTGCGCTTCCTGCTGCTCGACGACATAGCCTGTCACAGTTCCTTTAGAAAAAACCTCCACCGGCTCACCAGATATCAACCGGATAACACTCATTCTTCTTGCAATGTTACCGCTACTTTGAACCGAGAGCGAGCCGGTTACCCCCCTATACGTATTATCGGCACCCTGCAGGAAATTTATGATGTTTTTGGCACCCGCTGTAGTAGCCGGAAGTCGTTCGAAAAGTAGGTTAGCAGCGTCGAATCCTTGGGCACTTAGCAGCCCAGGCTGCTCTTGGAACACGTCGCGAAACATTGTTACGAAGGACCGCACCTCTGGGTCATCGCTTTGCGCAAAAAATGGGGTTACGTAGGTCGCGCCTTCCAGCAGCTTGCCAAAGCCCTGAATCGCCACCATATCATCCCAGGCGGCAGGTCCGAGAAGCATGGCGTTTCGAAGTTTGGGCCCGTTCTGGTCTACAGCCTCCGCTTGCTCGGCGGATTCGTCGTCAACTTTATACTCTTCGTCCGAGCGCCGTACGGCCTCAATTACCTGGAAGGAATGCTCAAGCGAATCCGCTACAAACACCGCTTGTGGCACCGCCTGCCGCAGTTGTTCAACCGCGCGTTCAATGCCTTCCCTGTCGTCCGCTAGGTATCCAACAGTTTGCAAAACTATCCCGCCGCGCTCGGTTATGTCAGTATTAAATCTTGTAGCTAGCTCACGCCCCGATTCGGATTCTGGGTAAAGAATTGAGTAGGTCGTCAGCCCGAGGTGCTCCGTAGCATAGCTCGTTAGCTCAAAGACTTGATCATCTGCGGTTGCGCCAAGCCTGAATACTGTAGCACTCCGTTCAGGAATCCCGCTGCGCTTTGTAAAAGTCAAAATCGGTACGCCCAGTTCACGCGAACGATCCGCGACAGCTTCGCTTGTCTTAACAAGCAGCGGACCGAGCACCATTGAAACTTTCTCATCAAGCACCAGGCGTTCGTATTCTGTCACAGCTGGTCCTGGCTCACCCTGAGTGTCGCCCACTAGCACCCGAACAAGTTCGCCCTTGGCCTGGGCCTGGCGCACCGCCAGCTCAACTCCTTCTTTGACCCGCTCTCCGTGAACTCCGAATCTGCCGCTTAACGGAAGAAGCAGCCCAATCACAAGCTCACCCTCTGACGAAAACATTGCCGGCTGCTGCTCGCCTCCAAGCAATTCGCCTTTTTCGGTCTCCACCGCCACCTCGATGAATCCAGGTTGATAGGACTCGGGATCAAAGTAATGCGCTATTTTAAGCGGATACGGCCGCCCGCCGCGCGAGCGGCGCAGCTGCTCGGCTGCAAACAGCGGTCCCATGAGCGGATCCGCCTCCCAGCGCGACGCATAGGTGCTAAACTGCTCTGCCTCAAGCGAGCGAATGATGTGCGTTGCCTCCGCTCTGGCGCGGACCGAAGATTCGCCAGTCCCATTGCCATTCTTCAGCGCAACGCCAAACCACGCGAGTGATTGGTCTACATTTCGCTGCTGCAAATAAGCGAACGCTGTCAAAATTGCCATCTTAGGTGTCATCACAGCCGCAGGATCCGCGGAACCGGAAAGCGAACTAGTAATCGCATTTAACGCGCGAGTCGACTGACCCAGCTTTAGCAAAGTCCCACAGCGGCGCAGCAGTGCTTCTTCTTGAATCTTCAAATCAGCAGTAGTCTGCTCGATCTGTTCGTAAGCAGCGGCACCACCCTCAAGGTCGCCGGATTCGACAAGCTTGGCCGCTTGAACCATTTCCGGGGAGTCTGTCGCAGACGGCGCCCACAATTGCCAGGGCGGCACTGGGATTTGTCGCTGCACGCGACGGCGTTCTGTTTGAACGGCCATCGATTGCTCTTCGATGCGCGGATGATCGAATGGTTTGCGCGGAGGCGCGGGGCTGCACGCTGCGTGCATCATCAGCAGTAGCAGTAGAAAATTAAATTTAGTCGAAAAGATCTTTAACTTTGTCGAAAAAAGTCCGCGAATCATTGGCCGCCGGTGTCCCCTCAATGCCCGACAGCTCTTCAAGCAGCTCCCTCTGCCTGTCAGTAAGGTTTGTCGGAACGTGGATATACGTTCTCACATGCTGGTCGCCACGTCGACCGCTATGCATGTCAACTATACCCTTTCCCTTAAGACGGAAAGTCTTGCCCGTTGGAGTTCCGGGAGGGATTTTCATGTTAATCTCACCATCCAGCGTCGGGACCATCGTGTCGCCGCCAAGCACAGCCTGAGAATAGGTAATCGGGACTTCACAAATAATTTCCGAATCTTGTCGGACAAAAACTTTATGCGGCTGAATTGAAATTACAATATAGAGGTCGCCAGCCATTCCTCCGCCGGGAGCCGCTTCTCCTTCCCCACGAAGCTTCAGGCGCTGACCTTCGTCGATTCCTGCGGGAATTTTAACTGAAAGTTCCGTTTCACTACTGACGCGTCCGCTCCCGCTGCATGAAGAACAAGGCTTAACGACAATCTGCCCTCTACCGGAACAAACTGGACAAGTTCTGCTTACAGCAAAAAAGCCCTGCTGCATCCGCACTTGACCTGCGCCGTTGCACTGTTTGCAAGTTTCAGGGGACGTCCCTTTGGCTGCTCCGTTTCCCCCACAATCACCGCAAGAAGTTGCACGGGAAAAAACTATGTTCTTCTCGATACCGCTTGCCGCTTCCTCCAGAGTAATCTCAAGGTTGTAGCGCAGGTCTCGACCACTGCGAGCTCTTGCAGCCCCGCCAGTACCAAAAAAGGCGCCGAAAATATCGCCGAAAATATCTTCGAATCCTGAAAAGTCACTGAAGCCGGCCCCACCGCCGCTTGAAAAAGCTGCGTGGCCGAATTGATCATACTTGCGACGGTTGTCGGCATTGGAAAGCACAGAGTAAGCCTCTGTCGCCTCCTTAAATTTCTCTTCAGCCTCCGGATTGTCCGGGTTGCGGTCGGGATGAAATTGCAGCGCGGCCTTGCGATAGGCCTTCTTTACGGCGTCCGTCGAGGCATCCCTCGGCACACCGAGAACTTCATAGTAGTCCCGCTTTGACACAGCTGACCTCTAGCGAGAGCGCCAGGGTTTACAACCCCTACTTAGTTAACCTCTTCGAAATCCGCGTCGACCACGTCGTCCGAATCGTCTCCAGAGCCAGCGTCCGCCGCTCCTGCACTGGCACCGTTGGAGCCTGCTCCGCCAGCACCCGCGCCATCAGCACCTTCGGCACTCTTGTTCGTGGCTGACTGATACATCTGCTCAGCAAGCTTGTGTGCAGCGGAAGTTAATCGCTCGGAAGCCGCCTTATACGTCGAACCGTCAGCTCCGGTTTCTTCAAGTACTTTCTTCGCGTCCGCTAGGGCAACTTCTACGGAAGACTTATCACCTGCGGATAGCGCCTCTCCGTGCTGGGAAAGAGATTGCTCGGTAGAGTAAATCAGACCGTCAAGCTTGTTGCGCTCCTCGATGCCTTCGCGGCGGCGTTTGTCTTCTGTCGCGTGCTCTTCCGCATCGCGGACCATGCGATCGATTTCATCTTCATTTAGTCCGGAGCTGGCAGTGAGTTTAATCGACTGCTCTTTGCCGGTACCCAAATCCTTTGCTCCAACGTGAACGATTCCGTTAGCGTCGATGTCAAAGGTAACTTCGATCTGCGGGACACCTCGCGGCGCAGGCGGAATTCCGACAAGCTCAAAGCGGCCTAGAGTTTTGTTGTCGCCGGCGAGCTCTCGCTCTCCTTGCAGCACATGAATGCTCACGGCCGGCTGGTTGTCAGCGGCAGTGGAGAAAATCTGGCTTTTGCGAGTCGGGATTGTAGTGTTCTTATCGATCAGCTTGGTCATGATACCGCCCTGAGTTTCGATTCCGAGACTAAGCGGTGTCACGTCGAGCAGCAACACATCCTTCACATCCCCTTGAAGAACACCGGCCTGAATGGCAGCGCCGAGAGCAACTGCTTCGTCAGGGTTAATGCCCTTACTCGGTGCACGGCCAAAAATCGCCTGAACTCGCTGCTGCACCGCAGGCATACGCGTCATGCCGCCAACAAGAATTACTTCGTCAATCTCGCTAGCTGAGCAGCCAGCGTCTCGAATCGCGGTTTCGCACGGAGCCTGAATTCTCTCAAGCAGTTCTGCACAAAGCGCTTCGAGTTTGGCTCGGCTGAGTTTGACGTTCAAGTGTTTAGGCCCAGAGGCGTCCGCCGTGATAAACGGAAGATTGATATCTGTTTCAAGAGCAGAGGATAGTTCGTGCTTGGCTTTCTCCGCAGCTTCCTTCAAACGCTGCAGGGCCATCGTATCGTTGCGCAGGTTTATTCCCTGATCTTTATTGAACTCATCTGCGAGATAAGAAACAATTTCCAAGTCAAAATCTTCACCGCCGAGATACGTATCGCCGTTGGTCGACTTAACTTCAAACACGCCTTCACCAAGCTCAAGAATGGAAATATCAAAAGTTCCACCGCCGAGGTCGAAAACGGCAATTTTGCGATCGCCGGTTTTATCAAGACCGTAAGCAAGGGCTGCCGCGGTCGGCTCGTTGATAATCCGCAGTACTTCGAGACCGGCAATTTTCCCCGCGTCCTTGGTTGCCTGACGCTGAGCGTCGTCAAAATATGCTGGAACCGTGATAACCGCTTGAGTCACCGGCTCACCGAGGTAATCCTCAGCTGTCTGCTTCATCTTGGTCAGAATGTAAGATGAAATTTCTTGCGGAGTTTTAATCTCGTCGCCGAGCTTCACTGCAGCATCGCCGTTGTCAGTAGCAATGATTTCATAAGGAAGAACTTCTTTCGCACGAGAAACTTGCTCTGAGCTAATCTTGCGGCCGATGAGACGTTTGACTGCGAAGATTGTATTAGTCGGGTTCGTCACCGCTTGTCGGCGCGCTATCTGACCTACCAGGCGTTCGCCCTTGTCGTTAACCGCGACTACTGACGGAGTCGTCCGTCCACCTTCAGAGTTGGTAATTACTTCAGGATCTCCCCCTTCCATTACCGCTACGCACGAGTTAGTCGTCCCGAGGTCAATTCCGATAACTTTGCCCATTTATATAGCCTCCGCTAAATGAATCTTAAAATCTGCGCCCGCAGGCTACCAGTCGCTGTGCACACAACACGAGCGAGTGGTTATTTGTTAGCATTTTGGGATACTTAGATAAGATATCCGCAGGATTGGAGCAGCTTCTGCCCCCCGCCCTTTTCGCTTCCTACTGTCCGGTAACCATTATTCCCAGCCAGCGCAAGCAATTTACCCTAATTTTTTGCCAGCGTTCGCTGCATTCTCCCTTGTATTCTAGAGCTTTATCCGACCTCAGCCTCGCCTGACTCACCACTTTCCTCAGACGAACTTTCCGCTTCCGTCGGCGACGCTGCCTGAGCACCTTCCGGTGCCGACGCAACAACTACCTGCGCAGGACGCAGCAGCTTGTCGCGAAATCTAAATAACTTTTTATATTCCTCGATGACTGACCCAGCAGGATGTTCGCCTGTTGGCACAGAGACCATAGCTTCGTGCAGCTCCGGATCAAACTGCTTCCCAACCGCCGACTCACCTTTAATTCCGAATCGCTCAAAAGTAGAAACAAACTGATCGCGAATCATTTCGATGCCGCGAGAAAAATCATTCGGCTCACCCTCTGTAACGCGCTGTTTTAGCGCAAGTTCCAAGCTATCAAGAACCTCCAGCAGCTCCCGAGCCATCCCTTCGCCTGCATATCGCAGTAGATCTGAGCGTTCTTTTTTCGAACGTTTTTTAACGTTCTCCATCTCAGCGACAGCGCGCAGAAACTTATCGTAGTTTTCGCGGGCCTCATCCTGATACCGCTTCGCTTCTTCACGAATTACTTCAAGCTCGGCCGCCAACTTATCGAGCGCGGCAGATTGCTGTTCGTTGCTAAAATCCGATTCGCCTTCAGAATCGACGACATCTGCAAACATTTCTTCGTCCTGATCTTCGAGTTCTTGATCCTGATCCAGCTCGTCTAAACCATCGTCATCCATAGCATCCTCAGCGTCCGCAACTTCCAATTGATCTGTGGAGTCAGCGTTCTCGACTTTAATTCGCTTTTTAAATCTACGTCTTTTCATAGGAAATCTTTGTCTCTCACTTCAAACCCTAGCGATACCAGAGCCAAAGGCGCACCACAAAGCAAGAACGAAAAAATTGCTGGTGCCGCGTCTGTTCAACAATAAGTTTAAGTATCCGCGTGAAAAATGCTGAAATTTATGCCAAAAATACTCCGACTTCCAAGGCCTCAAAAACATACAACCCAAGGATTTCAGCATACCAATGGGTGCAGAAGTAGATAACCATTCATCTCAGGCGCTGCAACTGCTCGAAGAAGATCGCAGTGCGGAACTTGATGAGCTGCTGAACGACCTGCACCCGGTCGAACTGGTTTCTGTTATTACCGCGGCTCCCGCCGATGTCCAGGATGATCTGATCAAACGGATCAGCGGCCTCGACCAAATTTCGGAGCTGATTGCTTACGGCAGTGACCACATCCGCCAGCACGCCCTCGAGCTGCTCGACGAACCGCGAATCGCCGCTGTAATTCGCCGTTTGGAATTAGACGACGCCGCGGATGTTATCGCCACGCTGTCTCGCCGCAAACAGACTGCAATTCTTCGCAGAGTCAGCCCCAAACAAGCTCGTCAAATCCGAAACCTCCTCGCCTACGATGAGGAGACCGCCGGCGGGATTATGACTCCGCTTTGTCTTAGGTATTTGCCCTACCTCACAGCAGACGAAACTTTGCGAGACATTCGCAGCAGGCTGCATAGCGAAGAAATCGACCCGGACATCGACCTCACCTATGTCTATGTTGTCGACGAGAATAAAGTGCTCCAAGGAGTTTGCTCTTTGCGGGAGATTCTAACGGCCGCTCCTGACACACTCCTTAGCGAATTAATGAACGAGCAAATAGTTAGTGTCAGCCCCGAAGATGACCAAGAGAAGGTCGCCCGCATGATTGCTGACTACGACTTTTCCAGCTTGCCGGTCGTTTCTCCGACGGACAATACCCTTCTCGGTATCATCACGGTCGATGACGTACTGGACGTTATCGAAGATGAACACACAGAAGATATGCTGAAGCTCGCGGGAACGATGGATGAAGACATCGCCCAGTCAACTAGTTGGTCGGCGATAAAGAGCAGGTTCCCCTGGCTTGTAGCCAGCTGGCTCGGCGGATTGGTCGGCGCACTGCTGCTGGGAGAGTTCGCTTCGACTCTAGAAAAAATTGTCGCCCTAGCTTTTTTCATGCCCGTTGTTTTCGGGATGGCGGGAAACGTCGGATCGCAGTCGAGCACAATTACTGTTAGAGGGATTGCAACAGGGGAAGTGAGCGAGCATCGCTCATTCGGTCGAATAAAGAAGGAAGCGCTAACCGGCTTGTCGCTGGGTTTGATCTTCGGCTGTCTGCTAGCGGGTGCTGCATTCGTACTGTTTCGGCAGCCCATCCTTAGCATCATCGTCGGCTTATCGATTACAATAACTATGACCTGCGCCAGCAGCTTCGGCGCAATCCTGCCGCTATTCTTCCGCCGCTTCGGCGTCGATCCAGCGGTTGCTTCTGGCCCTCTGGTAACTACCTCGATGGATCTGCTTAGCATAACCATTTATTTCACAGTGGCGACAATGCTGCTGCAGTATTGGTGATGAGCTCCGGCAAGTGCAGCGGTCTAGTCATTCGCGCCACTGCTCTGCGCGAAGCAGATCTGATTGTCACAATCCTTTCACCGGAACTCGGCCGCCTTAGCGCTGTCGCCCGCAGCGGAAGAAGAAGCAAAAAGCGCTTTATGGGCGGTGTGGATATTTTCGATTGCGCGGAGTTCGAACTCAGTCCTCCGCGAGGCAGCTCCAACCTCTACACCTTAAGCGGCATGCAAAACAGAACCCCTTGGCCCAGATTACGCAGCAGTCTGCGAAAGTTTGCGCTAGCCTCGCTGGCTGTCGAAACTGCCGAAGCACTTTCGCACGAAGGCGACCCGGACGCCGCACTCTTGTTTAATCCTCTAAAGGCAGTACTCACAGGAATAGATCGCAGCACGACTTCGCAGCAGGCGCATGAGTGCATAGTGTTTTTTCTGCTGCAGACACTGCGTGAGAGCGGCTATGACCCGACGCATCTGCCATTCGAAGATGCAGAGAATTTGCGCGCCTGGTGGGAAGAGATGACGGCGCGCGGCAAACCGACTCCCGCACAGGCAGAAAATCATGTTAGCCGCAGCTTCTCGGTACTCTGTGGCTTCGTTGAAAACACGCTTAACCGCGCATTAAAAAGCCGCACTCAACTCGGCTTATAAAGATTAGTCGTCGCTGCTTGACGCTGTGCTGCTTGAGCTATCAGAGGAGCTTGTGCTGGATTTCTCGGTAGTAGAGCTGCTGCTGCTAGATGAGCTGGTTGTAGGACTGCTGCTGGAACTGGAAGAACCGGCGTAATCGGTCTTGTACCAACCGGTTCCCTTGAGGTGGAATGCCGGCGCGGACAATAGGCGTTTCACCTTCTGACCAGTCTCAGGGCAAACCTCGAGCGGGTCGTCTGTAATTTTTTGCTTTATTTCGAAGCGCGTCCCGTCTTCTCTTTCGTACTCGTACGTCGGCATTGCCCGGAATTTCTCCCAAAAGTAGGGGGCAGTTAATAGCTCCGATCAGGGCTCCCGTCAACTAATAACGACGCAACGTGCAAAGATCTTAACCATAAATACCAATAATTTAGGCCGATTAGTCGATTTTGTGTTCATGCCGCAGCAGTGCCGCGCCGATAGAGATTTGTAAGTTTACGTAAGCAGAGCAGCAACTTGGCAATGGAAGGCGTCTCACCACTTGTCCCAGCGTCGGCAGTAGCAGCGGCCCCAGTCGGTCCAAATCCTGTTGAACCAAGCAGTGAAACGACCGCACAGACGGCCGCAACCGCTTCAACACAAAACTCCGCGGTAAATCAGCCGGCCGCAATCGTTGATATTCAGGGAAACCAACAAGCTGCTGCACCCGCCGCAGCGCAGCAAGCTGCGGTCGAGTCCAAGAACGGAGCTTCGACACAGAACCAAAATTCAGACGACTCCTCCTCAGGAGAACTTACCGACGAGGAGCAGCTCGAACTTGAAGAACTAAAAGCGCGCGACCGAGAAGTTCGAACGCACGAACAAGCACACCTTGCGGCACTCGGTCCTTATAAATCCGGCGGTCCAAGTTATGAATACCAAACCGGACCGGACGGGAAACAGTATGCCGTAGGCGGTGAGGTGCCGGTAGACGCGTCGCCTGAACCGGAACCAGAAAAAACCGTCACTAAGATGCAGACCATTCAGCGAGCTGCACTTGCACCAGCTGAACCCTCATCGACAGATCGAGCAGTTGCCGCCAAGGCAGCGCAGTTGGAGAGTCAGGCGCGAGCAGAAATTGCTCAAGAAAACTCCGGTGAAAGCGAAGATCCAGTTCAAGGCACCACCGCGCAAGAAGAATCAACAGAAGCTGAACCAGCCCGGCGCGGCCCAAACCCCGCAGAGTTATTTGCGTCAGATCCAGTTTGCCCAGTTTGCGGACAAGCGGCGACTCCAGACCACAGTCACACTTCAGCTGTAGCTTAATTATTGACTAGTAAATACCAGATGGCTCGGACGCTGCGGGGACGGCATCGTTCATAATGCTTGAGCGCTTCATCACGTAGCCGTACTCAACCATTGACTGCGCAATAAACGACTGCAGAAAATACAAACCGAACAATACAACGATAATCGACATGTCGAGCACGCCGAAATTTGGAATCCTGGGGCGAACACGCGCCATCAGCGGTTCAGTAGTGTCGTTAATGATGCGAACGATAAAATTGCTTGGATCTGGATTAACCCAAGAGAGGATAGCCCGTGCAATCAGCAAAAAGATAAACAGTGTCACCAGCGAGCTAAGCAGCTGACCTACCGCGATTAAGAAATTACCCAAAAGAATCATTTGCTCTTTCTATTCCTCTTTGCTGTTTCGGGGGAATACTACCACGACAGCTGCACCGAACCAATTACCCAAGTTCACGCGAGCGTCTAGTAGCGGCTTCAACCGCATCCACCAGAGCTGCATGGAACGCCTTCTGCTCGAGAACAGCTAGCCCCGCCAGAGTCGTGCCTCCAGGCGATGCCACCATATCCCGCAGCTCAAGCGGTGCCTTACCGGTTGAGATAGCCACCTCCCCTGCACCCGCAACAGTATACGCCGCCAGCTTTTGTGCGATCTCACGCGGCAAACCCATCTTAACCCCACCCTCTACCAGAGCATCCATCGCCAGAAAGATAAAACCGGGGCCGCTGCCGGAGACTCCTGTCACTGTATCAATCTGACTTTCCGCCTCGAGCACAACAGCATCACCGACTGCTTTAAACATTTCCTCGGCCAGCGTGGCCGCATCGGGTTCGTCGCTGTAGATGCCGGCGATACCCCGGCCAACCAACGCAGGAACATTCGGCATCACTCGAGCAACTTTGAAGCTGCTGCCAACCCCTGCCTTTAGACGACCAAGCGTCACACCCGCAGCAACCGATATACAGAACCGGGCTTTGCTCCGTGAATCTTTAATTTCTGCGAGGACGGGCTCAATCCCCTGAGGTTTTACTGCGACTACAATCACGTCGGAGACCGCACATGCCTCAGCGATGGTTTTCTTTGGAACAACTCCGCAGTCATTTGCCAGGCGAACTACATTGTCATCAATTTTATCTACACAGCTAATCGATGCAGCTGGCACGATACCCTTGCCGACAAGTCCGCGAACAATGGCCGCCCCCATATTGCCGCAGCCAACAAATGCCGTTTTCATCGATGATAGGTTTACGGACATAAGCAATCCCCTCTAGTCTTTCGCAGGACGTTCGCCCAAAAGCGCACTGCCTACCCTAACAATCGTCGCGCCTTCTTCGACGGCGAGTTCAAAATCTGCACTCATTCCCATTGATAATTCAGGCAGCTGCACACCGCAGCGCTCCTGCAGAGCGCCGCGCAACTCACGCAGCACAATAAAATCCTGCCGACGCAAGGCATCGTCCGCTTCGGGTTCGATAAATTGACCAATGCACATGAGGCCCTCGAGCTGAAGCGCCGGAAGCGCCAGAATGTCTTTGCACAGCTGTTCAGCACTCTGTGGGTCAACTCCGCTCTTTGAGTCTTCTGCAGAAGTGTTAACTTGCATCATCACGCGCTGACGGCGACCGCGACGTTCAGCAACTTTGGCAATTTCCTGAGCGAGCTCAACTCGATCAACTGACTCAATAACATCAAACAATCCAACTGCACGCTTAACCTTGTTGCGCTGCAGATTCCCAATCAAATGGAACTGCGCGCGCGGCAGCGAATCGACTAGTGTAAGCGCATGAATTTTTTCCTCGGCCTCCTGCACGTAGTTCTCCCCAAACAGCAAATGCCCTGCCCCAATCAACGCTTTTATCCTGCTGATCGGCTGCGTCTTTGACACAGCAAGCAGCTGCACACGTTCTGCGGCATGAGGGCCACGGCGCTGTGCAGCTTCGATTTGGGCGAGCAGTGTGCTGAGCCGCTGTGTCAGCTCTTTCAAGGATGTGCTTTGACTCTCACTCATTGCGCAGCAGATCGGGACGCCAAACTCCGCAGCGTTTCAGCTCGTCTACAACTTCGGCCAGCGGAAGTCCGACCACATTAGAATACGAACCCGCAATCGACTTCACAAACATCGAGGCAATTCCCTGAATTGCGTATCCACCAGCTTTGTCGCGCGGCTCTCCAGTAGCGACGTAAGCCGCAATAGCTTCATCGTCTATATCTGCGAGCTCCACCTCCGTACTTGCTACACCCTCTACGAAAGTATCGTCATCCATACAGCATAGAGCATACCCACTGTGCACAAGGTGAGTGCCACCGCGCAGCATCTTAAGCATTGCAGCAGCATCCTCGTCGTCCACTGGCTTACCGAGAATTCGTTCGTCCGCCCCACTGCCGAGCACTACCGTAGTGTCGGCGCCTAGGACCAAATGCTGACGATACTGTTCGGCTACAGCTTCGGCTTTGCGGCGCGCAAGCATTCTAACCGCATCGACTGCGGAGATTCCCGGGGGAATAGTTTCGTCAATATCTGCTGGAACAACTTCAAAGGTCACTCCGATGCGGCGCAGCAGTTCACGCCGACGAGGTGAACCTGAAGCCAAAATAAGTCGGCGAGTTTCTGACTTAGTATCGTTCATAAATGAATCCTTAATCCGCTGAAGGTTGGCGCAGCTGCTGCAAAACTCTCGCACCCAAAGTTTCGCAGCCAACCGCTCTTGCAATCGGTTCCAATTCGTCCACCAGCTCTTTGAACACTTTGGGCTTGAGCGACTGAGCGCCGTCGCTAAGCGCAGAGTCCGGATGTGGGTGAACTTCAATAATTAAGCCGTCCGCACCGCAAGCAATCGCCGCTTTGCTCATCGCCGAGACATAACGCCAAACTCCGGTTCCGTGGCTGGGGTCAACCACAATTGGGAGGTGGGAACGTTCACGAATTGCCGGTATTGCGTTGAGATCCAATGTATTGCGTGTTGCAGTTTCAAAGGTTCGGATACCGCGTTCACATAAAATTACGTTCGGATTGCCTGCTGCTAAAATATATTCTGCTGCCAGCAGCAGTTCATCAATTCTGGCGCTTAGTCCTCGCTTTAGCAGGATCGGCTTTCTTGTGCCTCCAAGAGCTTTCAATAACGTGAAATTCTGCATGTTGCGCGCGCCGACCTGAAACACATCGGCATAGCGTTCAATCAAATCAATATCGTGATGATCGATGATCTCTGTAACGACCGGCAGGCCCGTCTCCTCGCGAGCCATCGCAAGCATCTTCAAACCTTCCTCACCAAGTCCTTGGAAACTGTACGTCGACGACCGAGGCTTGAACGCCCCGCCGCGCAGCGCATTAGCACCAGCAGCTTTAACTGCACGAGCCGCTTCCAAAATCTGCTCTTCACTTTCTACGGAGCACGGTCCGGCAATTAAGCCCAGCTTACCCTTTCCAATTACGCAGTCTTGAGAAACTCGAATTTGCGAAGGGCCTTCTTTAAGCTGAGTGCCGGCAAGCTTGTAGGGGCTAAGAATTGGAATAACTTTATCAACGCCCGGTAGGTGATTAAGCGTGAGCAGTTTATCCTTTCCGCGTTCGTCCCCGAGAGCGCCGATAACGGTCCGTTCCACACCGTACATAATGTGGGTGCGATATCCGAGCTCTTCAATTCGTCCGATTACTTTTTTGAGCTGCTCATCGGATGAACCGACCCGCATAACTATGATCATCAAGCACCTTAAAACGTATATTGACCAAAATCCCCGGTAGTATCCCGGACAAAGCCACACCCTTGCAAGGGAGCCTGCCGGGGCTTAGCTAGCGAAATAAAGCTAGATTCAGCACCACACGCTAAGTACGCGATATCCCGCATTTTTTCAAGCAAGTTGAAGCTTGCTAAGCCGCAATGAGTCTGTTACAAAACGCTCGACTGTAAGGCATTGTTCTTTTCACTGCTAAGACGCTTCGTCGGTGTAGTTATCCCAAACATATTCCTTGGGCATACCAAAACCTCCTGAATAGCTCAGGCGCCTAGCTGTGTACAAAAAACCGTTATCATGTATTCGAGTTACAACATAAAAAAACAGCGTATGATCCGCGGCGAACTGCCGCTAAGCGAAACAGCCGAAGAGCTGTTCGTGTACGGCTATCAGCTGGATGAAAGCGGCGCCCACGATCACGCCGAAATGATTTACCGCGACGTCGTCAATGCGCTCGAAGAAGTGTACCAGCAGCGGGGAGAACACGTTCGCGCCGACGAGCTTGCAAACTGCGCCTTTGTCCACGGTAAGAATCTCTATACTCTGGGCCGCAAACGACAAGCCCGCGCCTCATTTCGCCATGCAGTCGATAAGCTGGAAAGCTCTCTGACAAACGGGGTTACATCCGAGATAATTAGGCTCTACGCCACTTCCCTGCGCTGGCTTGCCTTGGCTCAGTTTCAAACCGGCGACCGCAAAAAGGGTGAACAAACTTTTAAGAAATCGATTGCCGTCTACCGCGGCTTAATGATGTTCGGTAAGGACGGCGCGCAGCGCGAAGAAGCAAAACGCGCCTTGCGTTCGATCGCCCGCATCTACACTAAGCTTGGAATTAAGCATCCGGAACAGCCCTATCAGGCTCCGAAGCAGCGGCTGCAGTAAGCCCTCAGGTAAACAGAAACCTGCGCATCGACACGCCGGCGACCAGGCCTAGTCCGGCCATAAAAGTGATCACGGATGAACCACCGTAGCTGAGCAGCGGCAGCGTAAGTCCCACGACTGGTAAAACTCCTGTTACCATTCCGATATTCACAACCATGTGCCAAAAGATCATCATCGCAACCCCAACTACGACAAATGCCGAAAATCGCTCTCGACAGCGACCGGCGATCGCAAAGGAATGGAGAACGAGAAAGGCAAACAGCGAGATCACGAGAAATGATCCCATGAAACCCCACTCCTCAGCTAAGACGGAAAAAATAAAATCAGTCGTCTGCTCCGGCAAAAAGCTGAGCTGGGTCTGAGTCCCTTCAAGAAACCCTTTGCCAAATACCTTGCCTGACCCTACAGCGATCTTAGATTGAATCGCGTGGTAACCGCTGCCAAGTGGATCCTGCTCCGGTGAAAGAAAAGAGACCACTCGTTGTTTTTGGTAGTCTTTAAGCGTGCTCCAGGCCGGATAAGCCAGTGCGATTCCGGCAATCGCAAGCTTAAGGAACGTTGAGCCACGCACGCCGGCAAGCAGCAGCATCGAACCGGCAATCAGCAGATGACAGAGTGCCGTACCTAAGTCGGGCTCAAAAAGTATCAATGCGACCGGAACACCCATTACCAACACCGGCGTAATCAATGTCTTCATGTTGTAACCGTCTTTCGGAGCATTCTCAGCGCTAAAAATCCGTGCCATCGCCAGGATTAACGCTAATTTCATAAACTCCGACGGTTGAAATCTAAAGCCACCAAGCGCCAGCCATCTTCGCGCACCTCCGGCGTAAACTCCCTTGAAGAAAAGCGCCGCCAACAGCACGCAGCCGAGGAGATAAAGCGCAAACGACCAACGCCGCAGAAAGGTTGGATTGAGCAAAAAACAAATCACGAACACACCGAGCCCAATGCTCATCGAAACGAACTGGCGCTCCATCGTAGGGCTGTAATTTGTTTCACGAACATGCCCTGCGCTAAACAGCACGACTAGACCAACTGCACACAACAGCAGCATCGCGCCCGTAAGCAGCCAATCGAAATTACTTAGGACACGCCGGTCGACGCGAATTGCAGATGTCATTAGCCAACCGCTCCCCGGTTTTGCGATCGGTGAGTGGCTTCAACGGCCGGAGCAGGCTGCTCTTCCCCCGCCGGCGCCTCAGTCACAGCCTCAGCGGCAGCACCTTCTTCAGACTCGGGCTCCGGCAGCATTCCCTTCTTGCGAAAGAATACTTCCATCACTTTTTTGGAGATTGGGGCAGCTGTGCTACCGCCGTGCCCGCCGTTCTCAACAAGAATCGCCATGGCAATCATTGGATTCTCGACCGGAGCAAAGGAAACAAACCAAGCGTGGTCGTTGAATTCCTTCTTTAAAGTTTCTTTCCCGAGCGAGACGACTTGTGCGGTGCCAGTTTTGCCGGCAACCGTAATTCCGTCGATCGCCGCGCGCTTACCCGTTCCATGCTGATCTTCAATGACAAGTTCAGCGTAGCCACGAACCTTCTCGAGAATTTTAGGATCTACATGGGTCTCGCGCAGCTGTGGGCTCGAGCGAAAAACAACTCCGTTCTCTCGATCTACAACCTTTTTAAGCAGACGCGGAGTCGGGACATGGCCGCCGTTGGCAAGAGCAGCGGTGGCAACTGCCATTTGGATTGGCGTAGTGGTTAAGAAGCCCTGGCCAATTGAGACCGACAAAGTCTCGCCGGGATACCAGCGCTCACCCAAGTAGCGAATCTTCCATTCGTTACTCGGAGCAATGCCGCTCTGCTCGCCAGGTAAATCAATTCCGGTTTTTGCACCAAGGCCAAACAGCGTCGCGTATTTATGGATATTATCAATTCCCAGCAGGCGTCCGAGCTTATAAAAGTAGCTATCGCAGGACTGAGTCACCGCTTTTGCTAAGTTAACTTTGCCGTGCCCGCTGCGCTTGTGACACCTGTAGGCGCGCCCAGCGAACCAATAGTAGCCAGGACAGTCGAATTCAGTTTCGGGTGTAATAATGTGCTCGGCTAGTCCGGCGACAGCCATCAACAGTTTGAACGTCGAACCCGGGGCGTAGTTTTCCGCAATTGGTCGGTTCGTCAGCGGGTGATCCTTGTCGTTCCTGAGTCGTTTCCAATCCTCGCTGCGAATTCTTCCGGAAAACAAGTTTGCATCGAACGAAGGGGTCGACGCCAGCGCCAAAACTTCTCCCGTCGATGGCTCAAGCGCAACAACTGCTCCAACCTCCTCGCCTAAAGCATCCTGCGCCGCACGCTGCAAATCCAGATCTAGTGTAAGATAGACATCCTGGCCGGGATCATCATCAACAATCCCAAGCTCTCCCCTACGCTTGCCCATCGCATCAACTTCAACCTGCCTAACTCCCGCAGAGCCGTGAAGGTAAGTGTCCCACTGCCGCTCGATTCCAGCCTGTCCGACCGTATCGCCCGCACGGTATTTAGCGTTTTGCGCCCACTGAGAGTCGAGCTGTGCTTTGGAAATCTCGCGTGCATAGCCAAATACATGCGGCGCTAAATCTCCGTGTGGGTAAGCTCGCGCGGGCAAAATGTCGACGATCACTCCGGGCAAGTCGAAGTTTCGTTCTTTAACTCTCGCCAGGTCTACACGCGAGACGTCGGCCATGACGACTTGGGGTTCAAACGGATAACGTCTGCCGCCGCGCTTAAGTAGATCTGCGAGGTCCTGCTCCTGGCGGCTAGTAATTTCAGCCAGGCGCTTCAGGGCCTTGTCCATTTCAGGCACATCTTCAAGCATCAGCGAAACGTTAAAGGCCGGTCGATTTTGCACCAAAATACGACCGTCGCGGTCGTAGATATTTCCGCGAGGAGCCACTGTGCGAATCGTGCGTGTTCGGTTGTTCTCAGAAAGGTCTCGGTAATAGGCACCCTGCGCGACTTGCAAATACCACAGCCGCACTCCGAGCAAGCTTAAGATTAGGCAGACCAACACAGCGCCAAAGCCGAGACGGCTGCCGAAATGGCTTTTTCGCGGCTGCGCCCGCATTAGCGAATCCTCCGCAGCGAGTCGTTATTGTACTTCGCCGGGTTAATTGATTCACTGACGCTCAATTCTAAAAGCTTAATCACGAATGGTGCGACTAACGCAGTCAGCGCCGCCTCGATTCCGATTCCGCGAAAAACTGCAGCGGTAAGCAAATTGACGTCTACGTAGAAGCCAACCATCAGCACATAGGTAAAGGAATCCGCCAGCGAGCAGAACAGCGCCAACATTGCCATTGTGAAAGGGTGCTCGGCGTAAATCTTGCTGCTAACAATTACAGTTAAGCCGTACACCACCACGGCACCCGCCGCTGTTGGGCCGACAAACTGCGCTGAAGCAAAATCTCCGGCGACACCAAGCAAAAACGCACCAAGGACGCCAGCAGGGTTCTGCACTTTTAGGCCAAGATACAAGGCAAGAATCACGATAAAGTCCGGCGCAATGGCGTAGGGAGAAATAGAGTGTACTAAGGTTGCCTGAACGATCAGTCCGGCCAAACAGGCGAGCATAAAAGTTACAATCACTCGAAACATATCAAGCCGCCTCTTTTGTCTTATCCGGCTTGGCGGTTTGAGGCTTAGCTTCCACCGCGGGAGACTCAAGTTCGGAAGTAATTATCAGAACGTTCTCCAGCCGCCGCAAATCGACACTCGGCTTAACGAGCACCTCATGAAACAGTCCGCTGTTTGGAGTCTTAACGTCGACGACAACTCCGATCAAAGTTCCTTTTGGATAAATTCCGCCGAGCCCTGATGCGATCACGCGGTCGCCAGGTTGAACCGACATCTCCTTCAGAACGTAACGCAGGCGCAGTGTATCGCTGCCGGTGCCCTCAACCACACCGGTTGCTCGGCTACGCTGAACGATCGCATCGATTGCGCTGCTCTTGTCTGTAATCAGCAGCACCTTCGAACTCCCGCTGGCCACAACTGTCGTCTGACCTACGATTGCTTCGCCGTCAACGACGGGCATTTCTTCTTTAACCGATAGCTCGCTCCCTTTGTCGACAGTAATCGTTCGCTCCCAGTGCGATGGATCGCTGCCGATAACGGTGCCCGTTACTCCTTCGAAGCCTGTGCCGCGCTTGAAGAATAGAAGTTTGCGGAGGCGATTGTTTTCGTGCTCGTACTCGAGCAAGCGAGAATTCTGGGCTTCGAGCAATTTAAGGCGGCGAGTGAGTTCGTCGCGCTCAGCTTGCACACCCACAAGCCAAAGATACTGGTGCCAAACATCTTTAACCGATGACAAAGACTTGTGGTGAACCTCCTGGACGGGTGCCAAGGCGGTATGAAGCACTGTGCCGCCAAGGCGCGGTAGCGAAGTATTGTCGATACTCGCGCTCATTAGCTGAAACGAGGCGGCAATTAAGCCCAGCGCAGTTAGAAACAAGCTGTGTCGGCGTATGAAGTCCGCCATTGAGTTGCATTACTCCCGGAAACAGTTACTGCCATAACCGATAATTGCCAGTGGAAGCGCCGTCGACAAGTAAAAACCGCAGAGCATTTCAGCCCGGTGCTATTGAATGGTGATATCCTTCAAACTTTCCAGCTGATCGAGTATACGGCCTGAGCCGAGCACAACTGCGGTCAGCGGATCATCGGCCAGTACCACTGGAAGCCCCGTTTCATATCTGACCAGCGCGTCTAGGTTGCGAAGCAGTGCGCCGCCGCCGGACAAGGTAATACCGCGGTCAACAACATCACCGGCCAGCTCAGGCGGAGTCTGTTCAAGAGCTTGCTTAATAGCCTCAACTATTTGCTTTATCGGCTCAGCCAGAGCTTCGCGCACCTCCTCTTCGCATATTTCAAAGGTCTTGGGTACGCCTTCAACCAGGTCGCGGCCACGAATGTCGATTTTGTGGTTTTCGCCAGTTGGAAGAGCAGCTCCAACGGCAATCTTAACTCGCTCAGCGGTCTGCTCGCCGATAGCGACATTATAGGCTCGCTTAACGTAATTGATGATTGCTTCGTCCATTTTATCTCCGCCTACGCGAATTGATTTGGAGTAGACGATGCCTTTTAGCGAAATGACCGCAACCTCAGTCGTCCCGCCGCCAATGTCGACAATCATTGAACCATTTGCCTCTGTGATCGGAAGACCAGCTCCAATCGCAGCGGCCATCGGCTCCTCTACTAAAAAGACCTGACGGGCACCGGCCGATTCGGCAGATTCACGCACTGCGCGCTTCTCGACTTCGGTAATTCCGAACGGGACACAGATAATAACTCTCGGCCGCACCAGGGAGCGGCGATTGTGCGCACGCTGAATGAAATACCGCAGCATCTCCTCTGTTACCTCAAAGTCGGCGATTACGCCGTCCTTCATTGGGCGAATGGCTTTAATTCCTTTAGGAGTTCGGCCGCGCATGGACTTTGCTTCGGTTCCAACGGCAACTACGCGCCTGGCGTCCCGTCCGTTTTCCTGGACAGCGACGACTGTAGGCTCGTTCGAGACGATCCCACGGCCTTTTACGTATACCAGGGTGTTCGCGGTACCCAGATCGATTGCCAGATCGTTCGAGAATGCGCCAAATACAGCGTCAAAAATCATTGCGGCGGCTCCGTAAGTAGTTTGAATTGCCCAGCAGAACGTGCGAAGAAATTGTGTACATCGGTTCGATCCCCGAGCATCAGCGTGACCAGATAATGTGTAGCATGTTTTTTTGTCGGCTTAAAATTTCTGCAAAAAGTATTTTCCCTTATTCCGCGGCTTTTATGGTGGCGCTAAGCTGTGGAAAACTCACTGATGCGTCTGCTGAGACACGGTACTCAACAGTTAACGGCAAACAGATCTACGAGAAACTTTGTGCGAGCTGTCACGGATCGAAAGGATTTCCACCTTACGACGCCCTTGTGCTGTACGACCCTGCGCCGCGGCCGCTACTTAGCGGGAGCTTTGCCTACGGAGAAACGAAGCAAGACATCTTTAATACTATTAGTGAGGGCAAGGGTCGCAACATGCTGTCGTTTCGAGGACGACTAACTCCTCCACAAATCGAAGCCGTTGCAGATTATGTAATTACTTTAAAAGATAAGCTAGCTAGTCAACAGGAGCAGAGTCACTCAGGTCCCCGTCCATCAACACCCGAGCCGATCGAGGCAGAGACTCCAGCTCCTCCTCAGTAATGCTCTCTTTAATGGTAGGGATATAGTCAATCAGCACAGATGACTGCTGCTCTATTGGAAGCCGGCGATCGACAAAGATATAATTGTCTCCGCTGATGGCACAGTCGCCGCTTTTGACTCGAAATGCCGGACCGCGCGACAGCTTCTCACGCCGCACCTGAATACCCCGACTGATAAACAACTCAGAGATCTGCTTGAACTGCTTTTCGAGCTTTTTTTCCTTTGCGGTGAGTGGTTTACGGGCCATCATTCCCTTAAGTATCTGGAATTAATGAAAAAGCTTGCGGCGCAGAATATTTAGCCCGCGCAGGCGTCTTCCGATTATATAGCTAAGGAAAATAACTAAGAAAAGGGAAGTTTTACAAGCTTCCCGAGTAACTTACTGGAATTACTAAGTAGAGCAGTATTATCTTAGTATCAAGGAGGAAGTAAAAATGCCTAGACCAGTAGAAGGCTCAAGCAACAGTGGTGATGCTCAGCGCGCCCAACGCCGCGAGCAAAGCGATCAAGCACGGCAGGCTGACCAGGAAGCTGAGGCACAGCGAGCTGAAGCGGAACGTCAAGCAGCACAGACTGAAGCACGCGCTTCAAACGTGAACGAGAACGCTTAGCACCGTACTTTTCTTAAAGCGAAACTCTTTTGCCCGCCGGACGATTACCCGGACGAGAGAACTTTATCTTTTGGCAGGAGAGCTTCCAGTGGACACCAGCATTCAAGCAGCATCTAGCACCCCTACTCCCGAAACATCTACGTCACAGACTCCGGAGCAAGCAGCCTCCGCCTCACCCAGAACCCCCTTCGCCAAACTCGAAGACTTCCTCTTCGGCCCGCACACCCCGCGCCAGACCCTCGAAGCCAGCGTAAACAAAGAAGGCCAAGCCGTAGTAAAAACTGAAGACGGTTTCACAGTTAAGTTTCTCGGCAAGCACCAAGCGCTGACCATCACCGGCCCCGACGGCAAAACAACCAAAATCTGGGGCGACCCCCACGTAACAGAGAGCGACGGCGACCGCTGGGAATTCAAAAAACAAACCACCTTCAAGTTCGGCAACAACAAAATCACCATCCAAACCAGCAAAAAGCCCGGCTACGAACTCACCTTCTCCGACACCGTAACGATATACAACGGCAGCGACCGCTTCACGATCACCGACCTTGAAGTCGACAAACCCCGTTTAGTCGGCTGGAAGCTTGACGGAGAATCTCACGACGAACATTTAAGCGACGGCGACGTCTATGTCCTAGAGCGCGAAGCCGCAGAAGAACGCTGGGTAAGAGAATCGGCAGCCTGAGCTTCCGGAGACACGTCGCGCAGCAAAGCCTGCGCCTCCTCTTCGATTAACGCAGCCAGCACTTCTCCGTCAGGAATAATCTTCGGATCAGTCACAACAACGCAGCACGCAGTCCCCGCATAAGACAAAAACCCAAACGCCAACCCATGCCCTCGCATCAGGGCAGGTATGCCGTAGTTTTCTGTAATCTGCGCACCGGCAACGTAGCGCGGCCGCTTTTCTCCCGGCATGTTGGTTAAGATAAAGTTTGTCCGCCTTGCCTGTATTTCAGACATCCAGCGCATTAGCCGTGCAGGCAGCTTAGCGAGCAGGCCGGCAAGCGAAGCGTATGCACCGATTACTCCGCTTTGCTTAAATTCAGTAAGAATCTCGTGTGCATCCAGCAAACGCTGCCGAGGCGATTCGCCTTCGAGCGATATCGGCACACTGACGCCGGTCAGTCTATTCCCCATCGCAAAGCGCTCCGACACATTGCGCAGGCTAACGGGCATCACCACGTGCACCACCTTAAGCGGCTGACCCCGCATTTCACTGTATCGCTTCAAGGCACCGGCTACGATGGCGAAGACAACATCATTCTTCGTCATTCCCCCAGGCAATTTAATATGTCTTAGGTCGGCGAGAGAAATCTTTGCCGAGTGAAGTCTACGCTGCGCTGAATTTTTCCCATTGATTGGGCCGCGCACTGATGTTTTGACGAAATCAAGCAGCCAATGCATCCAGCTGACCAACATCTTGCGCTCGAACGACGACGGAAGTTTTGTGGAAGAATCCTTTCTGACTCGGTTGCCACCACGCTTTCCCGCAGCGCTTTCATCTCGAGAATCACTAAAATGCGTACGGACCCACTCTAGTCCGCCCACTCCGTCAGCCAGCGTATGATGGAGCCCGAAATAAATGCCCGACTCACTGTTGGCAGCATTTTTAACAACGGTAAAGCGCCACAGCGGCCTACTAAGATCCATTGGCTCGGAGTAAATCTCTGCGACAGCGTCGAGCAGTGGTCTCCCCCCGGCATCTACCGAGCGAATATGCTCTTCCAGCTTAAACGCGGCGTACTCAATCCACTTCGGTCTCCAGCCACGAAGCACACACTGACGCATGCGCGGAAACTGGCTCACGACCTTCTCCACGTCCTGCTTAAATCGGTTTAAATCCGGCGGGCAGTCGAGCACTACCAGCGAGGCAATTTGCTGATGTGTTGTTTCGGTGTCTAGATTGAAAAACACCTCATCGATGGGAAGCACGCGCTCTGACATGCGACGAGGATAGTATAAGCGCCCCCGACATTAAAGGGGGCGCTTGTGATTATTCTGAGCTAGTGAACTGCGCCGCCAAGCCCCGTTTGAGGGTCCGCATCTGGAATGCCGCGCCTTTTACAGGTCGGAACGTTGGTGAGCTGTAAATTACCTACAGGCCCGTCACACGAACTCAGCTGACAAGCCGTTGCAAGGTCTGGACAAGTACACCCTGGAAAAGACTCTCCGAGGCACGGAGCTGTTGCCGATCCGTCCTCCCCAGTCACGACGTTGATATACCTATAATTACAAGTTCCCTGGGTGTTGCACTCACTATGCGCAGCCTCTCGCTGGATACTGTCCAAATCAAGCAGTTCGATTATTTCGTCGACGAGCTCTGCTTCGTCCAAATCTTGAGCTAAAACTTCTCCATGCAAAAGCGCAACGCAAAAGAACGCATATAGTGTTAGACTTACTTTCACTGTGATGACTTCTAGAAAACTCTTCATTTCAATCTTACCTCTATAAACACTAAACAAAACCATTGTTGCAAAAACACAGCGTAAACAGCGACCGGCATCCATGCCGGCCGCTCACGTAATCTTACTCGCAATCAGTGCAGACGAAGCGTGAACAGCAGTCCACTTTGTCCCGAGCCTGCTATATTCGATTCGGCACGAATAATTGCGTCAAGCTTAGACCCATTACCGAACGTGTCGATGTTAGTACTGCAGAAAGCCCCAACACCCAATCCGCCGCTGAACGACGAGCCTCCTGTGCTCGGTCCGCCAAAGCCGCTGCTACCCGCGTAACCCCGCGCATAGAGCCCATAAGTAAAGTCGCGACTACCAGCAGAAAAATGGTCGGTCGTAGATGGATGCCTAAACTCTAAATCAAGCTGATAAGAATTCGTACCTAGGTCCACACTTAGGCCTGGTTCCGCACCCAATTCAGTCATCAGATTGTTTATTGTTTGGCCAATATTCCCGCCACTTGCAGCAACGCTGTTGGCAGCTTGAGCAATCTTCTCCGCCGCATTATTAACTGGGTTGTCAGGATTCTGCTCAGCCGACTGCGCAAGTTGGTTCTGGCAGTTATCTAGAATCATTTCCCATGGAATGTTTTCCAGTACATATGCCGCAATGGGATTCCCAACGCGCTGGGCCTGGGCGTTCATTGGCAGAGAAACGGTTGATAATGCGACAATCGCCAGCAGCCATCGTGGGGCTGCGAGCGGTGAATGCGACTTTCCTGCCCGAGAAACTATTCGTTTAATTTTCATTTAGCGAACCTCAATATAAAAACACACGTTAAACAAAGCTTAGCCGGACCAGAGGCAGTGCCACTCGGTCACACAAGCTTTATTACGTTCCACACAGGCGCAGTGCTATTAATTTGTATAAATTATACAGCTAGGTTTTCAGAGCCCGCCTGACACTTGCAAACGCAATCAAATTTTAGGCTTACTAACTTATGGAAATAGCTGCTTAAAAATAGACGTCCTCCTCTCCGGGACCCCTTGCGGCACTCCAGCCACAGCTTTATTTGTATTTTTTATACAAATAAATCGCACGCCGCTTTCGGTTCTGAACATAACACTTTTGAAGGTTGTAAACTTGGACCGCTCAACCACCTAGAACCAACCTTCCCAATCCAAACCCCTCACTCAACCTTTGCGGGGGCGGCCTGCCGCCCCCGCTTTTTTAGTCAGTAGTTTGGTAAATCGGAAATGGAGCTATTAAATAATGTGTTGGAGAAAGCTTTTCTTAATTTCTCTTTTGATCTGTACCAGCGCTCTACCGTGCGCTGCAGACAGCTATTCGGAAGTTGAGTCGGATGTGCGCACAAATGCTCAGTCCGTTATCCAAAGCCTAAATACGAATCCCGCCGCCGGACAAACCATCGCGAATCAATTCCATAGCGGGGGCACAATGTTTGACGACCCAAACTTCAAAGATCACCCCTGGCGCTTAGGCAACAACGACTGGGAGCGCGTATGGAAGGTTGAAGACGACCACTCTATTAAAAAAGGTTTTACCGAATACAAAGACGAATGCTTTGACGTGCAGATTCTAGGCTGCTGCTGCGGCGGAAACTGCGACAACTGTCCCTGGACTTTCATTGGCTATTGGTGGCCCGAAGTAGTCGTTTCGCTCAACAACTTCTGCATCAGTGCACTGATTGGACCAAGCGGCAGCATCGTACGAGACCCCAATGGAACCCCTGTGCCCAACCCACCAGGATATTACGCCGCAGGTCTTGCTAATGGAAACGCGATGGATTTTCATGGCGGATGCTTTCGCGACAGCGCTAGCTGGCGTGCAGAGCTTGATATCATCCTCGGTCCGGAAATCGCGCAGAAAATTCAACAAGGATTTGCGCCATCAGGCATACCCGGAGGCTCTCCACAGGAGCTACCCGCCGCTCTTCGGCAAACACCTCATCTGGGCAATTCGGCCGTAACCTCCATTGGTCAGGGACTCCATACTGGTATCGAAACGACAAATCTTGAAGCGCACATTTTTCGACCCTGGGCCGATGTCCAGTCGTCACGCGGCGAGTTTAATCCTCTGGCAAATTTTGCTGCCTGCTTCGCCCCAAGCTGCTTGAAACCTTGGGCGGGATACGATGTCTGGCCCCGTCTAATGACGGAGAACTCCAAACGGGGCATGCAGGCTCGCTGGCGGCTCCCAGAGCTATCGCGTGAACGCACTTACTCCGACCTAGCGTGCAATGCCAAGTATCGGCAGGAATGGAATGGTGTTCCTGAGAAAGCTATCATTTCAGAGGAAAACGTTCCGAGCAGCTTCGTCTCACTTACCGAAAACACCTGCGCAAGCTACCGCGCATCACCTGAAGGCGCAGCAGCGCTCCACTGGAAGAACCCGATTGATGAAGCTGTCCCGGGAAATCCACTGGGAATAACTCCCCACTCCGATTCGCCGCTTGCACAAAACTGTCTGCAATCCGAAGTCGGACAGGTCTATCCCTTAACTGGAGAATTTCAGTCCGACTCAGAGGCGGCCGGAACAATTTCAATCGCTCTGCGAGCCAACGAGTGGGCGAGCTGGTGTAAATGGGACGACCAACTACGCTCAAACATTTTCAACTACAAGGGCGCAGCATATAGCCAGCTTCACGGCTCAACTCTCGGGAAAAATACTGTTAACTCGAATATCAATCGCAGCAGCGGCTTTTTCTGGGGGCCGCGCAACTCCACATACCTTTCACTGCCAACTCCTCCTGACAAACTGCAGCGAATTTTTCCAGTCAAGGGGCAAAGTGACAAATGCTTTACCGTTGACGAGGCCGATCGCCGCTTACGACCGGACTTGTTCCCGCACGGCCTCTACGACGGCAGCAATAATGGCGAAACTCGAATTGTGGTTTGGAACTATCGCACCTGCTGTGTCTGCCCGAGCTGCGGCAGCTCAGGCACAGGTGCATGCATTCCAGTAACTGAATAGGGTATAGAAATGAAGGTTCGTTTGTTCTTACTAATGCTAGTTGTCTTAACCAGAGTCATGCAAGACTGCGCGCACGCACAGACCTATGAGCAGAGCGTTTTCGATCGAGCTCGTCGGGTAGTTGATATCACCAAGAAACTTCGGTACGATCAGGAGGACGGAAGCCCAGCTCCTGTTAAGCAGAACAGTTCTGAAGTTCGCTCCATGCTTAAACCTCAAACTGAGGACTCCCGGCGATTCTTTTTCGACGAACCGCGCACGACGCGAAAGTCGGCCAATGTCCCTTCCAGCTGCGCTCGCCCCCGCCGACGCCAGTTTCGCTCTGATAACGTTAGCTCGGTATTTAACAACGCTGACTACATATTCTACTCATCTAGCGACAATACCCAGACGGCAATTGCATCGAAGTTTCACCAGCTCGCTGTCGCATATCCCACGGCAGCCCATCTTGAGCCTAAGTCCCTTGCGGATATAGACCTACGCCAAAAGCTCGCTCAAGAAATTGAACTTAGATGTTTGCCTGCAAGAGTTGTGGTTCGAAAGTCCGGGCGAAGCTCTTCGGTCCAAATCTATGAAGGCTCGCTTGCGTGGCCGAACCAAGATAATCTGTATAGAGACTAATACATGGTAGGCCCAGATGGGGCTTCGGTTTCATCCGAAGAGTTTTGACTGTCACTATACGGCGGTAAGCTCTGTCGACCGTATCCTCCAGTGTCACCTTCACCCGTCGGATGCGCAGCCATATCTTCTAACCTTTCTTCCATCGTACCGCCGCCTGCCTGCATACCAAGACGCGGAAGAGACTCCGAACCTGGAGCTCCACCGGCTGGTGAATCCATGCTTGCCATCGCCGGCTCATTCATCGCAAAAGCCGCTTCGTACATCGGCACCGCAAGGTTAGAGCTCATCGATGACAAGGTTGTAGTCAGCGCTAGAGCAAGTACGCTCAGCATCATGCTTACTTCCGCGAAAGTAGCTCCGCGCTCGCTGCGCTGCAATTTGATGAAACTTTTCATATTTTCCCCACGTACTGCGACCTTCATATTCTTATCCTCCATAAAACCTTAAATGCTTCAGTTTTTTAGATTTCTTGCGAGTCCTCGTGCATTTCAACCTGATTCAGACTAATCCCATCATCTGGCTCCTCTCCGCTAACATAGCTAAAAGCACCCAGAACCACCTTCCCTCCGGCCTTCTCTTCAAGCTTATCGCTGATGTCTTTGTCGAATTTGGAGATATAGTCCCTGGCCCGCTTGTGAAATTTGCGGCCCTCTTTCTTCAGCCACTGGCGAATCTTCGGCAAATCTTTGACAAAGACGTTGTCGTACTCCGTGCGAATATGCAGGTGCGGTGCCTCGTCGAGATCGGCTTCTCCGTTCTCATGCGACGCGGTCATCAGCACTTCAACGCTTTGTCCGAGCATAGCGGTTGCTCGAACTCGGTTCTTACCGAACTTCATCGTAGTACGAGTTAGCTTAAGGCCTGTTTTAGACTTCTCTACGGCATCTGCCCGCTCCAACTCGAACAACACAGCCGCCGGACCAACACTTGTGGTCACTAAACCAACCAACTGCTCAAATTCGCTGTTTTTTCCGGCGAAACTAAGCACTTTTGGCTTGCCGTCTTTCGTGCAAAATCGCTGATCTTGCGTCCACTGGCCTATTACGCGAGTTACGATATCTCCGATGATCGGCTTAAGCGGCTCCTTCTTCTTGTATATCTTGGCAATGTCCGCACGCTGCACCCCTGTCATAACGTTTAGGCGGCTCATATTGACCTTCTCGCCCGCACGCTCAAGTTCCTCAACAGCAATTTCCACGTAGACAACCTTCAACAGCTTGATAATGTATTGAATGGTATCGGATCCGCGCAGACAGTAGCGCACAAACGGCCTAAGCATCCGCTTCAGACTCTCTTCCCTCTCCTTTTTCAGATCCGCTGACATAGCCCTATTATGATGTATTATTAATACAATTTGCTCCAGGGTGACTTTTCCGGGGCTAATTGCGTGAAATTACTACATGTTCCAAACACCATGCTAAATTGTGACCTCTGGTGCGTGGCCACATTGTATAATATCTACAAGTCCGCCTCATTAGGTTTATTTGAAGTCACCCCAGCTAAGTCAATCTTCACAGCACCAGCTCAAACTGTAAATGTGCTAAGCTCGAGCAATGAGAAACGTTATGCTTATTCTACTGGCCAGCTCGCTCTTCCTTGCCTCCGCCTGCTCCGATCCCGAAATTGAAATCCCCAAGCTGATAAAACAGCTTAAAAGCAGCGATTCGAGTGCCAGAAACAACGCAGCAATGAAACTAGGTTCCTACGGCGGCGATGCCCAGTCAGCCGTACGTCCACTTGCAAGCCTGCTTAATGATGAAAACGGTGGTGTGCGAAGCTCGGCGGCATTTGCACTTAGAAAAATCGGCACGCCCGAAGCAAAGCGAGCGCTCGATAACTACAAGAAGTAGCTATTAAAATCCACTTAAAAGATTAGCGAATCGACTGAACCGCCACAGCTTAAACGCACCGCACAGTCACTGCCGCCATCAAGAGGCATTATTATCTACCGCGAAGCGCTCGCTGCTCGCGAAGTTCTTCGAGTTTTTGATCTGCGCTGAATCTACCCGGTCCCGCAAGCACAAGACCCAAAAATACAATCGCGTTTTCGATCGCGTGTGTAAGCACTAGATACTCATCATCACGCCGCACATGCAGGACGATTGCCACCACCATCACGATAAACAGCAGCGAACAGGCTCCGCGCATAAAGTAGCCTGCAATCATAGAAAAGCCGCCAGCAACCTCGATTATCGCAGCGAGTAGGAACCAAATCGGCTCTCGAAATGGCAGTCCCGCGTAAGCCATCTCTTCACCCATGCCAGCCCAAACCTCCGGGCCGCCGGCAAGTTTCGGTATCCCGTGAAGCAGAAACATAAAGCCAAGACCAAGGCGGATGACTAGCAAGCCGGCATCGCCAAACCAATTCCAGGACGGAGATCTAAAGAATCCTAAATGCTTTCTCATCGACCATGCACCTTGCTCAATTCTTACTTGGTCTGTGGGACTTAACCGGCCTTTTCTGGATTATATGCGCAAACACATAGGTGCATATTGGAACTCCGAGAATCAGTCCCCAGATGTGAAACAGCTTTCCGCCGACGGTAAGAATAATTAACACAATTACCGGATTCATCCGCATATGATGTCCATAAATCTTAGGATTCAGGATGTAACCCTCTATCATATGAATAATCCAAATGAACAAAATCGCTAGGCCAACACCTCCCAAGCCGCCGACCGGCAGAACACTGAGGCAGATCGGCACCGAGCTAAAGAACACCCCAGCAACTGGAATGAAGCTGCATAGAAATACGATTAAGGACAGAAAGGCCGTCTTATCACCGACGCCAAGGAACTGAATCAAAACTGCAGTAAGAACAGTATTAATCACTGCTATGACCAGCTGCGCCTCGATCGCACGTCCGAGCATACGGCCGAAACTGGAAATGCTTTCTGCGACTTCGTGATAAACCCAACCGACCCTCGTGTCGCCAAAACTCTTGATACCTTCAGACAGCCGCGGAAGGTCCAGCACGATAAGAAAAGAAAAAAGCAGAGCCAGCAAAAACGCCGAGCCAATTCCAAGAAGAGTTTGTCCAAGTCCGCGAATTACACCGATAGTTTTTCTAAGGCCTTCCTGCGAAACTCCATGTTCGCCGCCAGAAATCAGAGACTGCAAAAGTCTGGCTGACGGAGAATCGACTTCTGAATCACCCGTTTCGAGCAGCGGTTTGAGGATCGGATAGGAGTTGCTTAGCTCCACAATGGTTTGATCAATCTCCTGCACATAGCCCGGGTATTTATCGGCATATACCTGGCCCTGATCGATAATGCGCGGGACAAGGTATGAACCTATGCCGGTTAGCACGCCCAGCAGAAGAACCGCCGAGACAGTTACTCGCATCCAGCGCGGCCCCCTATATCTTTCGAGAAAGTGGACACCGTGATCCTGGATGTAGGCAAAGAAGAATGTCAGAAAGATCAGTAGAAAGAACGACCGCAGCACATAGAGCACTCCAAACAGCGAGCCCCAAATGAACGCCTTGAGCAGGAACTCGTAGATCTGCCCCCAAGATGGGCCCTGCATTTCCTGAGTATGCTTCGCTGTCCGTTCTGTCGTCATGGGCCTTATGATCATCGCAAAGGGGGAGCCTGCGCAATCAGAAAATCCTCTCTTTCCACAGCAATCTACCAGGCTAGCGCTCTATAATCCTTAAACTTTTCGGCATAAATCTTTTCGCTGGAATTGACGATGGCAATAGTCGTTCTTACAATATATATAGTGCACTCCCCTTTTGGGGGTGATTTGGGTTCGACGTGAGTCGACGAGACTTTACGCTGCATGTCCCGGGTGTGGCTGGCCGGGTTATCAAGCCACTAAAAGTAATCGCAAACCAAGACGATTACACATCTCAAGTACTAGCCGCTTAAGCTAGTACGGCTGAAACGGGAGTTGCCCGTGCTTTCGATTCAGCTCACTTAGCGGGCTAGGTGCGATGCGATGTCTAGGCGTCTCAATCCGAAACTCTTACTAGACTGGCTATGAGTTTCCTGTCCGAGGGGTAGGCCCATAGCGAGATTGAAGCTCGGACTATGCATGTAGACGCGTCTAGAACCGGGCTTACGGACGGGGGTTCGACTCCCCCCACCTCCACCAGCTACAGCTGTGCATTCGCAATGCCACGGTGGTGGAGGATCATATTGGTTCGCTTCTCTCACTTGGTGGGGGGAGTCGAACCTGCGAGGCTTCAGCCGAGGCAATATTACTGTGACTCCCTGGGGAGCTTTAGCTCCCCCCACCTCCACCAGCTACAGCTGTGCATTCGCAATGCCATTCGTTCCAACACACTTAATCGTCATCATCGTGGTTCTTTTTATGAGATTGTTCTGAGCCGTAGCTGGAGACGGCGCTACTACTCCTAATTTCGCTATGCCTGATTTTACCACCAAGATTTGACGTCCAAGCGACAGATGCGGTCGTTATCAAAGTACCGAGAAGTAAAGCGTAAGAAAAGGACCGATGAAGATTTCCCTTAAAAACTTGAAAGGCTAAGCCAACCGCGGCGAATAAACCCAGCCCCTCCATCAGTAGAAAACTTAGTTTCGCAGAATCCTCATGTTGCTCAATAAACATTTCGGAAACGCCAGCTAAGTGCTCAATTGCATCTTCAGCACCTTCCCCGGTTATATACAGCGGAATCGTCAACAAGGAGGACATTATCAGTATTACCATTGCCCCGGTCAGCAACTCCCCGCGATTCAGTACTGTCGAAATCGCTATGAAAACTAACCCAAATATGACCCCAGCAATCGGAAGATGGGTCAGCACAAGATGTAGGTGAACAAAATCCATACGCCTCCAGTTCGCTTAAGACAGCTCCTGGTCGGAAAAGATACCCACGACGAGTTAGCCTCACTATAGTACTGACGTATGATACTAAATATAATGAGATTACAACTGACTACGTCTCAGCGTAGGGCATCCGCCTCAGTAGCATCTTCGAGTTAAACATGGCGCAAAAGCATTTAAACAGGCTGCTACTTAACCTTGTTTCACCCGCAGCGCTAATCAAGTTACATAGGAGTATTATCTACTCTTCATTCTAAGCTGATCCGACCTTTTCTTATTAATACCCACTAGATTGCTTAAACGCCGCGGACTCGAGACAAGGTCGGCAATTGATCTGGAATTAAGTGTTTTGAAAAACGCTGCGGTCGCATCCTCAAGCAAACTCTTCAACTCGCAAGCCGGAGTCAATACACAGCTTCCCGCCGCGCCTCTCATGCACTCAACTAGATCGAATCCATCTTCCAAGTCCCTTATGACATTTCCAACGAATATCTCTCCTGGCCGCATTGCCAGCTCGACTCCACCACCGCGGCCTCGAAGGGAGCGAATGTAGCTTAACGACGAAAGCCGTAGGCAGACCTTAACTAAGTGATTCTCAGATACATCAAGAATCGTGGCGAGTCGCGGCACCGTCATACGCTGCCCCTCCCTTAAGCTGAGGATCATTAGCACCCGCAGACCCAAGTCAGTCCCATGAGTTAGTCGCATTCCCAATTTTCTCCCGCTGTGGTAAGAGACACAGTAGTAAACTTGCATCATTGATGCAAGTTTAACAGGCGCGAATACTGCGCGTGGGGTCTCAAGCATTTGTTGTTCTATTTCTTCACTGAACTTTTCGCTGTTAATTGATTATTGTGATGAGCAAACCTGGCGATACCATCAAACCTAACAACCCCAAACTCATACAAATCGGCCGTCTCTCAGGTAAGCAACCTGCGTCCTGGCGCGATCGTTCTGTAAGCGGCCCGGTAGCGGACAAGTTCTTTGCCTTAGGCGCAGCGTTCGCTGTCTTGGGAACGTTAATTTACGGACTGTACTTATGGCTCGTCCTGAACCGCGTACTACCACTCGAAGGAAACTACGCCACCCTGCGTCGAGCACATGTTGTAGTACAGGTATTTCTCTTTTTCGGCTTGTTTGTGCTTGGATTCATTTCGCAAGCTGGGAGCAAGGTGGTTGGCGCAAAACTTGAATTTGCGGCAAAACCTCTTGTCCTCCTTCCCATCTATGTATTTGGTGGTATTGGAATGATGTTCACCAAGCCCTGGGCTCCGTGGATCGTCTGCCTTACATTCGCAGCGTACGCCTTACGCATGGCCTATGTCTGCCTCCGCGGATGTGACCGCCCCATTCAAGCAATGCTATGCATCTTAGGGCTAAGTGTTCTCGCAGCGTCCCCGTTCCTGCCTCTAGAGGATCAACGCTCAGCCCTTCTGGTAACTTGGGGAGGCTTTGGCTCTTTGATCTTTGCCGCTAGCGTGCAGTTTATCGTGGCTTTTCTTGGCGGCAATCCTCTACATCGGGGTGTGGGAACCCTGTTTATAATTCTACACTGCACAAGCATATTACTTCTGTTAGCAGGTTCAACACTAAACTTGATATACCCGGCGCTAATGTCACTGCTGGGATTAGCCATCTATCTGACCGCTACTAATTTTAAGGGATGGTTCTCATCCGTCCGAACTAACCCCTTGAACCTGGCTTTTGTGTCCGGATACCTCTGGTCAATTGCCGCCTGGATGATTGTTTTCTTCAGTAATTATTCCACCCCTGATTTGACCTTGCACATTCTTGCAACGGGCTGGGCGGCTCCTCTCATTTTTGCTGTAAGCTCTCAAGTAGTTGCCTTTCTAACCAGTCGAAACACTTTGATCCACCGTAAGCTATGGTGGTTCTTGCTAATGGCATGGCAACTCGTTCCACTGGGTCGAGGCGCGTTTCATCTATTCGCTCTGCCTGAGTGGTTCTCGTTAATTGTGGCTATATCGAGCGCAGCTGTGATTCTGACTTGGGCCGCAGCCATTTGGCGAGCTGAATGGACAATGCTCCGTCTGCAAGCATCTCTTCAAAAAGGCGAGTCACTTAAGTCGTGCGGCTAATCAAGCGACCCACCGGAGCCTCTTTCGCCGGAATGATTCAGGTTCATGGCCACCTACAGTTAGTTGGCTGTCTTTTACAAAGCATTGGTATACTTGCTTCTGGAAAGCACTATGTTAAATCAGTAACGGTGCCCAATTTTAATGTAATACCGGAAACTCAATAATGAAACACGCGCAGCTGAGACGCCTGGCAGAAAATTACCAGGGGGCAGGTCCTCGATATACTAGTTATCCAACCGCAGTTGAGTTCGATGACTCCGTCCGCAGCGAACTGTGGCAAGCGCAATTGAGTGAGGACGTATCAACTCGCCCCGAAGCAAACACTGCGCTTTATCTTCACGTCCCATTCTGTAAAAGCCTTTGCTACTTTTGCGCCTGCTCTAAACTCATCGATCCTAAGCTCGAAAACTTGGACTTATTTCTAAACGCCGCATGTAAAGAACTTAGTACTTATGCTGCTTTGATCTCAAATAAGACTAATATTTGCCAGATCCATCTAGGAGGTGGCACGCCAAGCTTCTTGCCCGCCCATGCAATCGACCTTCTATGTGACAAAATAGATACGCTTGCCGCGTCACGCGCTAAAAATGCAGAGATTTCAGTCGAAATCGATCCGAGGACCTCGTCTCGTGAGCAACTGCATCATTTCCGCGATCGAGGTTTTAATCGTGTAAGCTTTGGCGTCCAAGATTTCAATCCGACAGTGCAGCAAATTGTAAATCGCAATCAAACCTTGGAACAGACTCAGTCCGTCTATGATGCTGCGAGGGACCTAGGTTTTAGCGGAATTAATATGGACCTGATTTACGGGCTCCCCGGTCAAACTCAGGAAAATTTCCAAAAGACAATTCACAGCGTGATAGAACTTCGACCCGACCGCATCGCTTTGTATGCCTACGCTCACGTTACGTGGATCAAGAAAGTTCAGAAAGCCATGCGCCGTGTGCATATTCCGACTCCAACTGAGCGCATATCATTCTTCGAGTACGCGATCGAGCAGCTCGAAGCAGCAGGATATCAGTATATAGGCCTTGATCATTTCGCACTTCCTGAGGATGCGCTATCTATTGCATTACGGGAGGGGCGGCTCAGCCGCAATTTTATGGGCTACACCACACACCGAGGAGCTCGAATACTTGGAATCGGGCCCAGCGCAATCTCCAGCGTGCCAAACGCAATGGCTCAAAATATCAAGCCCCTTAATGAATACGCTTCAGCAATCGCTAATTCCGGCAGCGCAATAGAAAGAGGAGTGATTCTAGAACGCGACGACATGCTGCGCGCTGCAATTATTCAGGACATAATGTGCGTCGGATCGATAAATCTCTCAACCTTCGAAAATTTATACGATATTTCATTTTGGGACTACTTTCATAAGGAGCAGCCTCAACTAAAAGCACTGGAACTAGACGGCCTGTTATCAGTAGGCGATCGAGTACTTCAGTTAAGTGAGGTGGGCCGTATCTTTTCTCGTAATGTCGCGATGGTTTTTGACAGCTACCTAGAAACCCATCAAAAGGCCGAAAAGCCTGTCTTCTCACAAACTGTATAAGGTCTGATTCTCTTCTTCGGGCCGTTTTACGTTGTTTCCAGTACTGTAAAGATAATCGTTAAGAACATGCTCAGCGGAAAGCAACTGATAAGTTCCGTCTGCCAATCTGTTACTCGTATCTTTTAGCCGGTAAGTATAATGACCGCAGGTATAACAATTTGACTTGCTGAAGTGATGGCACAAGCAAATTTTATCATTAACAGGAAGCTTTTTCCCCTTGTCGTCACAGGCTGTCTTTTCAAACGCTTCGATATAGGCACATTTACCTGCCTCAGACAGCACATAACCAAACGCCTGACACTGAGGTCGAACACTCGAACCAAAACAGGGGCTGGTTTTCAAATAGCGCATTAAATACCCGGTTGGGGAAATAGAGCCAACGGTTATTTCTTCTTCGGAGGCACGGAAGTACGCCTGCTTAGCGCTCGCGGGAAGCCCTGATTCGTGAGTTACTGTAAAGCGTGTCGCAACCTGCACAGCCGAAGCACCTATCTCCATAAACTGCACCGCATCGCCTCCCGTAAAGATGCCTCCAGCTGGAATGACGGGAATTTGCAAATCGTTATCCTGTAGAAACTTGATAACTTCTAGACATATGGCCTTAAGACTGTACTCGCTCCAATCCGTGCCAAATCCGAGGTGGCCGCCCGCAAGCGGACCTTCAACAACAACATAATCGGGCAGCCTCCCAACTTTCTTCGCAGCCCGAAGAAAAATACTGAGCGCGCGAACGCTGGACACGATAATACCAAGCGCTGCGTCGTGAAAGCGCGGGTGCTCGGACATCATAGCAAAGCTGCTCTTATGTAACCCGGCGGAAAGTGTGATTCCATCGATTCCACCATCCAGTGCACTTGTCAGTCGAGTCTGAAGTGTTTCCCGACCTTGTCGCATGCTGAGCTTCTCCATAATGTTCAAGAAAACAGCCCCCTTACTTCCCTTCTTCTCCATGGTTCGACGCACATGGTTCAATTGTGCCTCGCGCACATGGTGAAGATTGAAAAGCACTTCACTTTTGTCAGGGTTGTTGTTCAGGAAGCGATACTTGGCGCTCTTTTGTCGGCTGAAGGTAGTGCCGTAGTTCTTGTCTGACACGAATTGATTCATCGCATCTGAAATGTGTCCTATGCCTCCCAGCTGGGCCGCAGCGAGCGCTAGTGCAGACGTAGAAATATCTACGCCCATTCCGCCGATCATAATCGGCACATACTCTCGGCCGGCTAGCGTAAGACGATAATCATTAAGGCAGGTAGTCATTGCGGACTCAATACTCCGTTATTGAGTCCTGAGCAAGTTTTTGTGCAAATCATAGTTGAGTGAAAAGTAGATCTACTAGGCGTCCGCCTCTTCCATCAGAATCCAGGCAGCACAAGCACTCCCATCAGCATTAGGTCAAAAATGACATTTGAAAGGTAATGGACCAGAAAGCTTGGAAGAATGCTTTTGCATCGAAGGTTCGCCCAGCCCATTAGATAGCCCAACGCAAACGAGTACGGCAGCTCCCAAAGTGGCTTTCCGATATGAACAAGCATATATACGATCGAATGCGCTAAATTTGCGTGCTTACCTTCCCAGCCAAACAGCAAATACCCTCTAAATAGAGCTTCGCCTGCAAAAACTCTAACAGCAATCACCACATGATACAGCGCAAAATGCCTCCATGAGGCATAAGCCAATTCCCAGTGAGGATAATACTCACGAAACGATGACTGTTGCGCGAAGTAATATAAAAGCGGCGTCAATAACGCCAAAAGAACCGCGCTGAACTTCAGGCAAAAGCTCAAGTCGCCAATCTGGTAACCGAATTCACGGGGTGATCGTCCGACTAGGTGCAATATTATGAGCGGAATGAATATTGAGAGCAGTACTTCTGTCCCCAATCCAACAAAAAAACCTCCCTGTCCGAAGTAAAGCACCGCAACCAACAATAGCGCAGACCCAGATATCTGGTGTTTTCTTAGGAGACTAAGTGTATTCTGTCGCACTAACCCGCTCCAGAGAGTGCATCAAAGGTCCAACCCCACCTTAACAATTGCGCTCATGCCACGTGCCGGCAAGTTTTCTGTAGAGGTTCGGTAAAACTTGTCTCCCAGGTTAAGCAGCTCGACGGACATCTTCAGTTCGTTCTTGTCCCCCATAACTGTTCCGAAAGCGAAATTAAGCGTACCCCACCCCGCGGTTCTTAGAACATCATTTCCGTCTAGCTCCTCTGCGTCAGTCGATGCAAAGGCGTAGACATCCCCCCAAAGCATTATTGGATCGCTGAACCTGTGTTCTGCCTTAACTCCGATACGACCGAACATGTCTGGAATTCCAGTTTTGTAGGTTGAGTCTCCTGAGCGCGTAAAGCGTCTCCTTAGCCAAGTGCCGCTGGCATAGGGAGTTAACGGATCTAAATACCAATAAACACTTGCTTCCGCGCCAAATGTTCTCGCTTCATCGATGTTGTCATACACACGGTCCCGACTGCTGGTTGGCTGAACGCAGCGAGCATCCGATTCAGAGCAAAGGACATGATCGATATAATCCTTCCCTTCTGTGTAGAAAAAAGAAGCATCCGTTGCGTAAGCATCCTTCACTACACGCGCACCGACTTCGAAGCTATTTGACGATTCCGGGTCAAGGTCCGGATTAGGGTTTACAAAACTAGAACCAGCGAACGCCCCCGTCGCCAAATTGATCAGGGAAGGCGCGACATAACCCTGCGACCATCCCGCCCAAAGAGTTGTGTCAGACAGGCCAAGGTAACGAACCCCTGCCGCGCCAACGACAGTATTGTCGGATGTCGAGAATGGATCCAGCCCCTCGCGAGTGCTTTCTTCCAGTTCAGTCTCGATAAAAATCGCACGCGCTCCAAACCTCAACTCAAAGTCTTGGACCACTTCCCAAGCATCCTCAGCGAACATTTCTAATGTGGTTTGATCGGCCTCTTCAAACGTCACCTCAACCGGCGCTGCCATCGCAGCTGTAGTGACAAAGCGATTTCTAGTTTGCTCAAGCGCATCGTTCTTGGCCTCAACTCCAACAATTAAATCGTGCGAGCTGTCGATACCTAGATCAACCTGCGCATTAGACCCAATGGTATCAAGAGTTGAATCGGAAAAGTTATCTATTAGACTGCTTACAGAGCGACCCCCGATATCAAGATTAATATCAGAGAATGTGTTGAACTCTCTCTCGCTAACTTGATAATACGCATCCAGATGAGCTGAGCGCAGGATAGAGCTCGGATTCCTGAAATCATAGAACAAGGACGTCTTCGATCTATCGCGCTGCGGAGCATCAATGCGAAAGTCGTTAAACGGTGGAGCAGTCGCAACAGCCGGCTCAACATAGACACCCGAACTGGCATTGAAGTCGTCGTAACTTGCGCCAACGGTGTGCTTTCCTAAATTCTTTGCAAGATACAGCGCAATGCTCTCATTCTCATATGCAGTATTTTCTAAGGTTCCCTCTGCCGACTTGCGGTCGTCGTGGTCAGCTTGAGCAGCGCCAAGCCTGTAATCCCATCCGTTCGAGCTACCGTAAAACGATCCATACAGGTTGTAGCCATCTGTGGCTGAGTCGTAGAGACTGCTGACCGTTCCCTGCCGCGGGTGGTATCCGCCTTTCTTAGTAATGAAATTGACGACACCGCCGATTGCCCTCGAGCCATGAAGCACTGAGCCCGTTCCACGCACGACTTCAACCCGTTCGATCATCTCTGGGGCAACTAACAGCGGAGTGCCAACTTCGCGCTGATCAACAAACTCTTGTCCGTCAATCAAAATGGCTACACGTCTTGATTCTTCGCCTCGAATTCTGATTCGCTTGAGACCTGCTTGTCCTGAGTCTGTGATCTGGACGCCCGGAACTTTGCGAAGCATTTCAGCTGGACTGTCCGCGCTCCAACGCTCGAGCTCCTGACGTGTCACAACCGAAACCGACGCCGCGACTTCTTTTACGCTCTCCGGACGCCTGGTCGGCGTCACTACCAGCATCACCTCATCTTGGGCAAAGAACTCTTGCCTGCACCGTTCAGCCCTATCTTCGTCAACCTTACCGTCGGCATGCAGTATCTCGTAACACTCCTGCTCCATCTTCGTCGGTCCTTCAGCTTCTGCGAGACTGCACATCAAAAGCATGCACCAGGCGGCACAGCTGATCCTACAAAGATCTTTGCACAAGTTAATACCTCATTATCGGCTACAAACGTTGGCTCTTATAAAATGCTACTGCCGAAACACTGCCTGAACAGTAAATATCAGCTTATCTGTATCAGTAGCAAAATTTGCGGCATCGTACATGGCATACGTTACGCCGGTATAAAAGTACTTAAGGAAGTCGACGCCCAAATTAAAATCCCATTCTGTCCCGTATTTCGCACTCTGATAATCAGACTGGAAGTAATGATAGACAACATCCGCCCCGAGCTTTGTGACATGCTCACAAGGGTCGCTTAACGTATAGTGAAGTCCGCCGTAAGCATCTTGGAGCCCCTCATCAGGCGTAACTAGAAACTTGTCTGCCCAACCATTCCACTTGTGAAGCGTTGCGAACGGCGTCTGAAAGGCTGCTTCTCCCTTATCGCTGCCAAGGACTTCATAGGCGGCCTTCGCCGAGAAGTCTCCAAAGCCTAAGCCCGCCTCAGCTCGCCAATACGGCACTGAGAAACTCTTTGGATTGTCTTCGTAGTCCTGCTGGTATGCATATTCGCCATCGTAGAGCAGATCCAGCTCGTCAGCGACCGGGTAGCTTCCGTAGAGGTGACCGCCAAAATTTGTGGTTGATAAGTCGGGATTCGATTTGACGTCATAAATATAGCTGTAGACTGCAGCATCTAGAAAATCCAACCCCGAATAAGCTACATTAAATAAATTTAGATTGGTGTTATATGTTCCAACTGGTGAGTCAGGGCCAAAGATACGGTTAACTTTACCAACGTATCCGTACCACAGTTTTAGATTCTCGAGGCTTTCGTTAGAGATATTTGCTCCATCAAAAGTTTGGTTGTTTTGGCGCCAACCAACATCACCGATGAAGCGCTGGTTGTCCAAATTAAGCGCCTCGCGCCCCCCGCGAATACTCGTGTCTGGAATCATATTAAGCTGGCCATAGATCTCGTTAACTACGGTTACATCTGGATCTGCCACCACCGGATATTCTGTTTTACCGTTTACTGTGCTGTTATAGGCGTCGTTTCCTACTGGACTTACGTCTTCAAACTCCAGCTTCATGCTAACGCCATAGACTTCCCCTGAGACAAAACCGAGCCTAGTGCGAAGCGTCGAAGCTTTCGCGTCCTCCTCGAAACCATCTTGGTCAACCAGCTCATAGCGATAACGCGTTGACACATACCCTTTTCCTTCGGTGATAAACTTATCGAGTTCTGACATGAAGCCGGCTTCGCCATCACTGCTGGCCGCCTCCTCGGCGAATGCCGAGAGAGGCCCAACCAACAGCAACATTACCAGGGGAGGAAATGAAAATAGTGCTCTAGCAAAAGCGAACATAGTCGGAGTTCCATTAGTAAATATCGTTGACCGTATTCTTTACGTTAAATTTTCCAGTAGGTGTGATTATTTGTGGTCCTTTGATAACTTTCTTCAGCTTTCTAGTCTTGTCATCGACAACAACTATCGCTGATGCCTCTTCCTTTCCACTCCACACTGAAAACCACACCTCTGTCCCATCTGCGTTGTATTCGGGCTGCACAATACGCTTCGGCCCTTCTCCTAGTTCAGCCCAATCAGCTATCGGAAGAACTTCGTAGCCTTTATTTAGATTATCTATGTCAAATACTGCTACGGTTTGACTGATACTAGGTTCAGGATTGAGCGGCGTGTCGACCCAGAGATTTCTTGATTTTGGGTGACTCTTGACAAACAGCGAACCCCCTCCCTGTCCGTCCAGCACTTGCACCACTTTCCAAGCGTACTGTTTGTGACGCTTTGGGTCAGTTCCGATTAAAGTAACTTTGTTATTACCCAAAGCACTCGTTACCCACACTGGCCCGTATTTCGGATGCTCGATGTTTGCTCCTCGACCAGGATGTGGAATCTTGTCTACATCGATCATCGCTGCCAACTTTCGATCCTTTGAATCCACTACAGCAATTTTATCGGACTGGTTGGCAGCGGTAAGAAAGTAACGCTTGGTAGAGTCCCACCCGCCGTCATGCAAAAAGCGAGCAGCCTCGATTGTGGTCACGTTGATGTTGTCAATATCTGCGTAATTGACGAGAAGAATATGTCCTGTTTCTTTTACGTTTATAATAAAGTCAGGATGTTCGTGTGACGCCACGATGGCCGCGACCCGCGGTTCAGGATGATACTCCTGAGTGTCGACTGTCATGCCACGAGTGGATACTATTTTTAGCGGTTCCAATGTGGGGCCGTCCATAATTACGTACTGGGGCGGCCAATATGATCCCGCTACCGCGAGCTTATCTACAAAACCTTTGTATTTAGAAGTTTCAACAGAACGTGCCTCAAGACCAACTTTGATCTCAGCCACTGTCGCTGGAGGATTCATCCAGAGATCAACCAAATTGATTTTTGCATCACGACCGATTGTGTATAGATAGCGTCCGCTATGCGATAGTCTGGAAATGTGCACCGCGTAACCCGTATCAAGAATCGTCACTATTTCTTTGGTATCCCCGTCGATAATCGCAACCTGTCCGGCATCGCGTAGAGTAACGGAGAAAAAGTTCTCTATATTTCTTTTATGCTGCGGACGCTTCGGACGTTTGTCGACTGGTACATGCACCCTCCAGGTTTCTTTCATCTCCTTCATTCCGAACTCAGGAGGTTCTGGCGGCTCGTGCTGAAGGTATCTAGCGAGAATATCGATCTCGTTAGCTGACAGTTCATTGGATGTGCCCCAGTTCGGCATACCGGCCGGAGAGCCGTAGTTAATAAGTGCCTTCAGGTAATCCGTACCTTTCGCACGAGTAATGTCGGGAGTTAGCGGCTTACCCGTCGCCCCTTTCCTAAGAACACCGTGACACCCAGCGCAGCGTTCGAAAAAAATCTGCTTGGCAATGCCGAACTCCTTATCAGTAAGATCTGGAGCACCGGGAGAGCGAACTATTTTTGCACCTACATCAGCAAGCGGGCTCGATGCCCCCTTGTAGCTCAGCTCAGCCTGGGAAGTGTCCGGGTGCGACTCACCTTGCGCAGGATCGCTTTTAGCCAAGTCGGTTCCACGAACTTGCTTTACTTGACCAGCTGTAATTGTTCCGCCTGGATTCTTCCAGCTGTTTGCGACCCACGACAAAATATCGGCTATATCGCTGTCGCTTAAGTGACTCATCGCGGGCATCACGTTGTTAAACTCCTGGCCGTTCACTGTAATCGGGCCAGTCCTGCCGTTGATTAGAACTTTGATCGACTCTGTGTAGGGAGGCTTAAGAAAATCAGATCCTGCCAGCGGAGGAAATACACCCTTCATTCCCTTCCCGTCGGCTTGGTGACACGCTGCGCAGTTTGCTAAGTATCCAGCCTTCCCGTTCTCCATCGCCGACTTTGGTGGCCGCTCATTGCTTAAGTCATCTGCAATCACATTTGTAGTGGAACTAATGACCGTAAGAGAGATGAGGAAAGTTGCATACACGGATTTTTTAATGATGTTGATGATCATGCAATTTCCTCTAGGTTTAATTGCTTATCGAAAAACTAGTTACAGAATTAGCACTACGAAGTTTAGACGCTAATTACATATAACAGACTCTTTTGTCTTTAATTTACCTATGGTAAAAACTTATACGCGGCAAATCATATCAGTCAATAGAACAACCGCTTTCCTAGAACTTCAAAAAATAGATGAACAAACAATTAAACAAACCAGAAGAAATCCCGCTTGGTCAGCGCTTATACGATCGACCATTCCTGCTCCTCGCAGCAGGATTGGCCGTTATGTTCGGCTTCTACACGATCTGGGGTGTGTATGAAGTTATGTCCCTGCCACAGGCGACGCTACCTTAGGCTGTCCTTTCTCGTACGAGGTCTGCAAACTATGTCTGAAGAGTTTCATTCCGCAATAGTAGCACCACGAGGCATCTGGTGGCGCCCAGCGCATAAGCAAGAAAAGCGATGGATAATTATTTCCTTTATTTGGTGCATGATTCTTTTTGCGATGATGCCGCTGTGGCACGTTAGAGGAGGTCAAAACCCGACCGGAATTCGCGCCAAGGTGAGTCCAGAGGATTTTGTAGCGCGAACTAATCGCTTTATCGAAGAGTTCAAAGTGGGAGAGGAAAGCGGGCTGCCGGTCGTGCAACCACCCCCAGGAGCGGACATTTACCTGCTCGCTCGCATGTGGCAGTGGACCCCGGTGCTCAAGCTAAAAAAGGACACTCAATACACGCTTCACCTCTCATCGGCTGATATCAACCACGGGTTCAGTTTGTTCCCAATAAACGTGAACATTCAAGTCGTCCCTGGATACGACTACGGCTTGCGCGTAACTCCGAATTCCACCGGCGATTTTCGCATTATCTGCAATGAGTTTTGCGGTATCGGACATCACATAATGGTCGGAAAGGTCTTGGTAGAAGAGTAACTTAAGGCAAGTCAGATGAACACTGAATCGCAATCTTTGTCGGCAAACTTTCGCACTTGCTCAATTACCGGGATACGAGTTGACAAAAAGGCCGAGCTGCTAATCAAGGTCAATGCAGTTGTGGCTGTTGTTTGTTTCTTGGTCGGGGTTCTCGCAGCACTTGGCTTGGTTTTAACTCGCTGGCAGGCGATACACCTACTGCCCGCTCCATACTACTATCGCTTCTTAACGGCACACGGCCTAAACATGCTCATCTTCTTTATCATTTTCTTTGAGATGGCGGTGCTGTACTTTGCGGGGCCTGTAGTATTGAACAGCAGACTTCCTGCCCCAAAGGTTGGCTGGCTGGCGTTTCTCCTAATGGTTGCCGGAGCTGTTTTAGTAAATGTGATGGTTTTTTCTGGAAAAGCAGATGTGCTGTTTACTTCATATCCGCCGCTCAAAGCGGATCCTAACTACTACTTGGGAATTATTTTGTTTGCGGTTGGCGCCCTGATTGTTTGCGGCATATTCTTTGCGTCACTTGTCGTAGCCAAAAGAGAAAAGAGCTACGAGGGTTCGGTCCCCTTGGTAACGTTTGGCGCGCTTACTGCTGCGATCATCGCAGTGATATCGCTGCTCCACGGCGCCGCAATTTATATTCCAACCTGGCTGTGGTCGATGGATGTGATGGGCATGGACCCTCAGCTTTATCGACTGATCTGGTGGGGCTTGGGGCATTCGTCGCAGCAAATTAATGTCGCAGCGATGGTGTCTGTTTGGTACCTACTAGCCGGACTAACCGTAGGCGGCGTCGTGCTAAACGAAAAAATCAGCCGCACAGCATTCGTCCTTTATGTTTTGTTCATCTCGATGGCTTCAGCCCATCACTTGCTGGTCGATCCTGGCATGGGTCCTGCGTGGAAGGTATGGAACACAAGTTATGCAATGTACTTAGCGGTGCTTGCCAGTATGATTCACGGCTTCACAGTCCCCGCCGGTATTGAACTCGGGCAGCGGCTGCGAGGATTCACTAACGGCACTTTCGAATGGCTTAGAAAAGCTCCTTGGACCGACCCCGGTTTCTCTGGATTAGTTCTCTCCGTTATCATCTTTGGATTTCTCGGTGGAATTACCGGTGTCACGATCGGAACTGAGCAGATCAACATCATGGCGCACAATACGCTGCGCATACCCGGTCATTTTCATGTGACCGTGGTGGGTGGGACGGCTCTGGCGTTTATGGCGGTAACTTATTATGTCCTACCGCTAATATTTCAAAAACGCGTGGCATTCTGGGCCATGGCTAAAGTTCAGCCGTACGTATTTGCGGCTGGAATAACCCTTATGTCAATGTCCATGACATTTATGGGAATCTTTGGCGTCCCGCGCCGCCAGTGGGACATTACCGGCTCACAAGCGCCTTTCCCAATTGAATTTCATCCCGCTGTAAATCTGCTTCAAGCTTTCTTCGGAATCGGTGGATTGATTGCAGCTTTGGGTGGCTTGATGTTCATCGCCTGCGCAGTTGTCACTGTATTCTTCGGCAAGAAAGTTACCGCACAATCCATTGCAAACGGCGAGAGTGGTTTGCCTCAGGGAGTACTTAACCTTCCAAGCCAAACTCACGAAGGATCAATGGTTAGCAGAGTTCACAAAGGCGGTACTCCTGGCACCGTCATACTGGTGTTCATCTTCTTGGCATGTTTTGTGGTTTATTACTTCGTCAATTGGAAGCTGCTATCGTTCCTTTGGAAGATTGGGTAAGCGCTAGGCAGTTAGTTCAGTGACTGATTATCTTTTAGAGTCTGAAGTCGAGCAGGATGGCTCGTATGCATTCACTGCGCTGGCGCTATTAATCGGCTGGCTGCTTGCAACAATGATTCTGTGGTGGTTCGCACTATATCAAACTGCCGAGTCAACGCCAGAATGGCTGCTCAGAGCAAGAGCAGTCTGCTTTGGGACGAACGAAAGCGGTCTACCGGACACCTACGGCTGGACGGTCTTGACGCTCGCTCCGCTTTCGATGCTCTTGTCCTTAATTGTTGCGCTCGGGGCAGAAGTGCGTGCTTCATTGTCATTTTTAACGAAGCGCCTTGCCGGCAAACTCGCTATTCTTGGCGTATCGCTTCTAGTCTCCCTTCAGGTAGCTTGGGCAACTCAGCGCATCCAGGATGGCTTGGCAGTAACCTACACCTCGTTCGCTCCTGAAGGCGATGAGGCTCTGCCGACCACTTATCCAAGGACATCAAGAGACGCACCCGACTTTGAACTGATCGATCAAACAGGTCAGCATGTTTCATTAGCTAAGCTTAGCGAGAAGCCGCTGATATTAACTTTTGCCTTCGCACATTGCCGAACTGTTTGTCCGGCGCTGGTCGCAAGCGCGCGGAGCGCTATCGCTCCATTGCCGCTCGACGGTGTTGGCTTGGCAGTTGTTACGCTCGATCCATGGCGAGACACACCCGGCGCCCTTCCCCATCTCGCAAAGAAATGGAACATGCCAAAGAATGCCCATGTACTTTCGGGCGAAGCAACCCAGGTTATGAAGGTACTGGAAGACTACGGAGTCCCAACCTCCAGAGACACGCGAACGGGAGACATTAGTCACCCACCGCTTGTGTATGTAATTGGACCCAACAGCAAGATACAATACACAATGAACAATCCCTCGCCTAGATGGCTTAGGGACGCAGTGCTGCGCACTCTCGTTGAAGACGAGATCACAGGTGCCAATGATTGAAAAGCGGATTCCACCACGCCCTGCAGCCTCCCGCCTTGTTGCAAGCTTTTTGAACAGACTCAATGCCTTCTTCGATGCATTGTATCAATCAGAGTACAATCCGTTCTATCGAAGTGGCACGCTGGCAATTGGGTTATTGCTGGTACTGCTGGGCACCGGCTTCTATTTGCTGTTCTTTTATAGCGTATCCGATCCGTATCGATCCGTTGCGGACCTGCAGGAACAAGCGTGGCTGGGCCGCTGGATTCGGGCGCTTCATCGCTACGCAACCGATGCCGCACTAATTGCGGTGTTCTTCCATGTGATTCAGCTCCTCGCTCACGGCAAAACCTGGGGGCCTCGAACTCTGGCCTGGGTCAGCGGGACATTGCTATTAATTGCACTCTTTATTTCTGCATACACCGGTTACGTTATGGTATGGGACAGCCACGGACAGTTGCTGGCTCTCTCCGGACTGCAGCTTTTAAAAGAGCTACCCATCTTTAGCCCTGAAATCGGGCAGGCCTTTTCGGGCGAAGCTTCACTTCCGGCATCGTTCTTTTTTATGAACTTGTTTCTCCACGTCGCCATTCCACTCGGCATGGTATTTGGAATGTGGATCCATACAGCCAGGCTCGCAAGAACTGTCTGGTTTCCAGTACCCGCAATCTTCTGCTGGACCCTCGCAGGGCTCACAGCCGCAGCAATGCTTGTCCCCGCAACTTTGCTCCCGGAGGCCGATTTGATGTCGATTGTTGGTAGAATCAAATCCGACTGGTGGTACATGTTTTGGATTCCGCTAGCCAATGTTACTTCACCGGGGATAGCACTGAGTGCCTGGGGACTATTCTTCATCATTATGTTCAGTATTCCCTGGTGGTGGCGTCCACCAAGGAGCGCCTTGCCCCCTATTTCCAAAGTTATCGAAGACGACTGCACAGGCTGCACCCAGTGCGCAAGAGACTGCCCCTACGAAGCCATTACGATGGTGCCGCATTCCAACGGGAAGCATTTGTTGGCAAAAATCTCTCCGATTCATTGCGTTAGCTGCGGAATTTGCGCCGCTTCTTGCGACGTACTTGCGGTAGGACCGCCCGATCGTGCTTCGCGAGACCAAATTGCTAACATCGAACACTTTTGTGAAGAGAAGTTAACTACCGGCTCTGGAGAAATCGTCCTCATCGGCTGCACCCACAATGACTCTGTCCCACAATATTTGGAAAATCTCGCCGCTGAACAATCGCACACTCATTACATTGGACTAAACTGCTGCGGGACGCTGCACAGCGCCTCACTGGAGAAGATTCTCGATCGCGCCGGGGGAGTCATGCTTTGCGGCTGTGCGGCTAGGAACTGCATGAATCGAGACGGCCTAAATCTTTTGCTCGGAAGACTTTATGGGAAAAGAGTACCAATGCTTGACCGCGAAATCGACCGAGAGAGAATTGTTACTGCGCCTCACTCAGAGCACGAGGTAGAAGAGATAAAGCAAAAACTAGAAGCACTGCGATGCTACCTAAACGGGGAGGCCAAAAACTCCAGCGTAAATGTGCCTACGTCGCGAAAGCTTTCGTGGTACTTCAAACGCACTGTCGCTAGCACAGCTTTGATTGCTCTGGTCGTCGTAGTTAATCAGGCCCCACTTGGCACAAACCCGCATCATGCCCAGCTTCGGATAATGGGCCGCCTGCCTGCCCAAGCCGAGCAGCGCTGTCGACCACTTACCGACACGGAGAAAGCCAGCCTGCCGGCCCATATGCAGCAAAAAGAAATATGTGAGAGAACTTCAATTGAATACCTGCTCAGCGTAAATCTTGAGGGACAATCAATATTGGAGAAAACATTAAAACCAAGCTCGCTTCGCGGCGACCTGCCCGTGCGCATCGCAGAGGAGATCAATATCGAGCCTGGAATGCGCACCGTTTCAATTAAAGCACAACCTTTGAATTCCGCATCCCCTGTAACTGAGCAAATTGAATATAGCGAAACAATTGACTTCCAGCAGGGAAAGATCGGCTTGATTGAAATTAGATCAGCGAGCATTAAAGACTAGCGCTGGATCTTTAGTCCTTCCAAGAAATTATTGATTCGCAAACGCTCTTTATGCCAGCGCTCATGGAACTCGCAGGGATTTCGTTTGCTGCACTTATTGCTGGACAAAAAGCAGTAATCATTCAGCACTGGGTCCCCTAGTGCCTCACAAACATCACGAAAACTAAAAGCCGTCGCGCTTAACTGCACCCCTCCCTTCGCCCCTTTTTTCGTCTTTACAAAACCCGCCTCGGACAGTTCCGCAATTATTTTTGATAGGTAGGACGAGGGTACATCTACATGCTCTGCAATGCTCTCGACTGAGTAAAACTCACTCGGGTCGGTTTCTGAGAGAAAAATCAACGCGCGAATAGCGTATTTGCTTGGGGCACTTAACATTGCAACATTATAGTCGAGAAAGACGGTCAGGCCAATTAGGATCGAACACCGATGGCTCGAGCCTCCCGAGGACCGTATAATCGTAAGTCCCAAGAGAGTTGTCAATAAATTCAAAACCTAGAGGTGGGTTTCGAAAAATGTAACTGTCCCCTAACTATCAGACCTCAGCATATGTCGATATGTGCTGAATGCCAATGTGACTATCGTCAAGGGTATTGCGAAGTTAAGCATCGCCTGCGCCAGTGTAAGACTGAGCTCGTTAGACATCGCAGCCAAGACTAAATACGAGGTGTAACCAACGTAGTAGAAGGCAAACAAAGCACCCTCCCAGCGCGAAATAACATTCCCCGTGAGAAATATCGGCATGCATGCGATTGCTACTGCAATCATAACAGGAAGATCGAATCGCAGCGCTTCCACGGACACTGAAATCCCTTCAGGCGACACAAGGCTAGAAATACCAAGCACGCCAAGTATGTTAAATAAATTGCTGCCAACGACGTTTCCAACCGCAATGTCGCGCTCTCCTCTCCATGCAGCCAGTATAGAGGTAACTACTTCCGGCAAAGACGTTCCCGCCGCAACGATAGTAAGCCCGATTACTAACTGACTGACACCAAGAAGCCCTGCAACGGCCACTGAACCATCCACTAACCATTTTGAACCGAAGCCGAGCAGAACCAGCCCGACAAAGCACAAACACAAGTTACGTGCTATTGCACCGCGCGGACCTGCTGATGCCTGCATCTCGTTACTTACGACACTCTCACGCTTAGCTTGCCTCACACACCAGTAGGTATAAACGACCAACCCTGAAGACAATAGCAATCCGTCAAAGAATCCAAGGCGCGTGTCTAAAGACAGCAGTAACAACACAATTGACGCCAGCACCATCACTGGCACATCTTGACGAATCAACTGACTTGAAACGAGCAGCGGAGTGATAAGAGCAGACAGTCCCAGAATAAACAGTACGTTAAAGATATTGCTGCCGACGACGTTCCCTAGGGCAATGTCTGCGCTTCCAGCGAAAGCCGCCCGAATCGAAACAATAAGCTCAGGGAAACTCGTGCCGAACGCTACGACCGTCAGCCCGATAACGAGCGGCGAAATTCGCATCGCGGCGGCCAATTTCGAAGCTCCACGGACAAGCATTTCTCCGCCTGCCACAAGAACCACCAGTCCTCCAATTATATTAAAACTTGCCCAAGCTGCTTCATTCATAAAGGTAACTGCATAAAGGTGAGTGTCACCTTTCTAATTTCCAATGGGCTCGCGCTCAAGCAGGACTGACGCCAAATGCTTCTGAAGCTCGTGCTCCGAAAGCGCCGCGAGATTCTTTCTTAAGTCGTCGCGAACCAGCTTCGAACACTCTACACTTATTTGATCGCGAAGCATTCCTAGAACTCGAGGTTCCGCAACTAACACAAGATCATCAAAGCTACCGTCAGTTCTTCCGTGCTCTAGCGATTCTCCAATCGTCCTGCAGAATTCTAGAGCTAGGTTGTCGTGCGCGCTGCTTTTCGGAGCAAATGTCTTATCCTTGCCTAAGGTAGCAGCACCTGGGCGGGAGTCGCCGAGTTCATGATCTTGGAGTCGCCCCTCTGGATTTGAAAACTTATCTACCAGCTTAAGCTCTTTAGAAATCCCTTCTTGCAGCAAAATCTTTGCCTCTGTTCGCGAGGCGAGCACATACCAAGTTCGAGTCATAAGCACCCCCTAAAGGTTAGACCACCACTGTGTCGACACTAGCACACCTACAGAACGCCACCAAGGTCGCCGCCGGCAAAGGCAATCATCTTAGCTTCGCCTTACCAATAAGCGGGATGATCAATCGCGCTCAAAGCGCAAACACCCACGGATGCCCGACCATGGCCCAAACTTGGACGCCTTCGTCTGAGTATGCGAAGTCGAGCCTCAACACCGCTTTGGAAAACATTCCGCGAATTCCAAAGCCGGCATCCCATTTCATGTCGTTGTGGAATTCCTTAAGGCCCCAGGTGTCCGCAACTCGGCCAAGCTCGCCAAACCCCACCAACTGAAACCAGTCAATATCTAAAAACTTAAGGTACCGATTATCACTCGTGGGGTTCCAATCCGGAATTAAGCGGTACTCTGCGCCGTAGTAAACGGCGGCTTTATCAATAAAACGACCATCGGCAAAACCTCGCATGCGATAAAAGCCGCCAAGCGAAGCACCCTGCTCGAACGGAGGTCTATGTTCAATCGGACCTGTGCAGTCGTCATTCCAAGTCGGCGTATACGCGGTCCACACATTAAACGCCAAAACCTGCTGCCTAATATCTTCAGTTTCACCAAGCGAAAAATACTTGCTCCAGTCCGCTCGGAGCGTTGTCCAGGTATTGGTGCTGTTAAACATGCCGAAGTCGCGGGCAATCGCTGCCCTCACTCGGCTGCCTGTAGACGGATTGGTATAAAAATCGGTGTTATCGTACGTGGTTTGAAACTTAAGGCCGTTAGTATAGTAGAAATCATTGAACTCATCGAAGTCGTATCCCGGCGACCTCCAAAACCACTCCAGCTTCGCTGTTGTCTTCCCACTCTTAAGAGGATTGAACGGCCCACTCCCGCTAGCGCCCTCAACGAGCAGTCCGCGTTTTAGGATATATTCATCAATCGGCTTATCTTCCGAATCACCCAAAGGAAAGACATATTCAGTAATAAGAGAGGCCCACCTGTCGTAACCGTTTTGTTCAATAAAGTCGTCTTTGTTCGACTCATTCGAGCCAGCTCGGCTATCGGGATAATCTGGGTTGCCGTCGACATACGTTCGATACTGTGTGTAATGAGCAAGGGAAAAGTTCGCACTCAGAAAAAGTCTTTCAGCGAAAGGCAGCTGATACTGATTTAGAAAGAGATAGACACCGCCTGATTCATTGGAGCTGTATAAGAGCGCTGCGAATGTAGTCATCTGCTCTTGAAGATAGCCTCCAGTACCACCGGCCAGGCCAAATGCAACTTCAAGTGATTCTGAACTAAAGGCGTACGGAATCAGTAGGCTGCGCTCCGCCTTCTCGTCGCGGGCATCGAAGTCTCGAGCCGTGAATTGCGCAAAAGCGATCTGCTTAAAGCAGAGGATGGCGAAAAGCTGAAATAGAATGTAATTGCGAGACCGCATCATCCCGAGAAGCATCTCACAAGTAATGTAAATTGGTAACTGCCCTCTGAGCGCTTGGATGGCCGCATCTACGTTGCTACGCCAAATCTGTAAAAACACGCGGTAGACAAAAACACTGCTTTTTTAATTAAGCAGCTGTCGATCTTCCTCGACTTTCCATACCGCACGGGTTATTCAAGCGGAGGAACAACTAGCGCCGCTGCGATTCACCTGTATGAAAAGTAATATACTAATACTGCTGCTCGCGTGCACTCTTGCCTCAACTCCTACTTCCGTTCAAGCGAATACCACAGAAACATTGGAGGAAATTGGCGATGTCCTTCAATTTGCATTGCCCGGTGCCGGCTTAGGAGCAGCCGCTTTCTTTGACGTCAATCGTGAAGAAGCGCTTACAGAGTGGACTCTGTCAACAGCTACGGGCGCAGCCACCCAAGGTCTAATGAAGCTCGTCGTCGACAAGACTCGGCCAACGGAAGACGCATTTTCTTTTCCTTCCGGTCATACAACATCGGCATTTAACGGCGCTGCCTTTATTCAACGCCGCTATGGATGGTGGTGGGGCACACCGGCCTACGGACTCGCCGGGCTCACTGCCTACAGCCGCGTTCGCGCAGGAAAGCATGATGCGATCGACGTCACCTTCGGTGCTATTATCGGAACTTTTACAGCATACGTGTTTACTACCGACATGGATGAAACAAGCTCCGGCCTAAATGTGCAGCCTTCCGTCGGGAGCGGCTACTTCGGTTTGGACGCTGTCTTTAGTGGCAGTGACGAGCCAAGACCTTCCGGATTTCAACTCCCTGAAACGGGCACTGACCCCACTTCAACCTTCTCACAGCTATCGTTTGCGTTCGGCATGATTGACCAATCTGACACCCGCAGTCGCGACGACCGTAAAGCAACCGGACTACTCGGCACGATCAGGGCTGACATTGCGATCTCCGACGACTTCAAGGTGGGCCTTCGGCCTTCTGTGCTCAAGAATGATGCCGACCCGTTTGACAGTTCGGGACTTGGCGACACCACTATTGGAGTCGTCTACACGCCATATCGTGAGGACTTAACGCGCTGGTATCAACTACGCGCCTGGTCGATTGCTCTCGATTCAATGATCCCAACCGGAGACGAAGACAAAGGACTAGGCTCAGGTTACTGGATCGTATCACCTAGCATCGTCGGTTCCTGGATGCCACTACCCAACTTCTTCGTTCATCCCACTGCCAGCTATTATCAATCCTTGAGTGAACCGAATTTTGACGATCCCGATCTCGAAAGCGGCGATCGGAAGGTGAACTTTTTAGGCCTTACTCCGCGTGTGGAATATCGCTTTAATAGCGGCCAGTATCTCTTTTGGAACCCCGAGTTCCTTTTCGATCTAAGAAACGGTGGGCAGGTTGAAGGTAATCACCGCCTACAGTTCGGCTATCCCATGGGAAAAGACAAAAAAGTAATCCCGTATTTAGAATATACGCTTGTTAGCACAGGCTATCTCAATGCCGCCGTTCCCACCGATCGCGGCCCAAGAACATACGACGACCTCTTCCTGGTTGGCGTTCGCTACGTTTTTTAAGATAATGACTATCGCCATCTGTGCGATAGTAAATTTAGGCATTCGAACTTAAGCTATGAGGTCGTGATGCAAGCAACAATTCACTCCATTCCACTTTCCAGCGTTGCACTCATGCTTGGTCCCGTAGCAGCGGTAATCGCAATCTATCTACGCTGGTCTCTTAACAGCCTGGCTCCGCTTTTAGCGATCGTTCGCATGGTGGTTCAACTGCTTTTGATCGGATACGTTCTACGCTACATTTTTGAAACGGAACATCCGCTTGTCGTGATCGGAGTATTGGGCGTCATGCTTTGCGCGGCGAGCTGGATAGCCGTTCGCCCCGTCAAGAACCATCAGCCACAGCTTTATTGGGTTATGCTTGCCGCAATCGCGAGCGGAGGAGTTTCAACTCTAATCGTCGTCACCCAAATCGTGCTTCCGCTATCTTCATGGTATCAGCCAAACTATGTCATCCCGTTGGCCGGCATGATTTTTTCAAATTCCATGAATGCGGTGAGTCTCGCAGCGGAAAGATTTGAGGCAGAACTTGAACGAACTAATGATTACTTA
>JAGRAN010000300.1 GCA_020434585.1 Bdellovibrionales bacterium | reverse complement strand
GGTAGTTTTACCGTAACACCTCTGAATCTGTGCGTTAAAATGGATTAGCCCATTTAACGGTAATTCAAGAAACGTATCAGTGAAATCGGACGTTCGAGTAGGGACATAAAGAATTACGACAATTTCTGTTTGCCCCGATCACCAAGAAACACTCTGGAAGTTATATAAGTCACATAATCAACGGGGTATTTCTTCGAACTAAATTGTTCTCTGACGAGCAGGACTAAGATGCATTTATTCGATTAATGTCATCGATACAATCTAAGGAGGATATGAGGCTTTGTGTGTTCTGTCTCATGCCCAACCACTGGCATTTAGCTCTCTGGCCTCAGCAGGATAATATTGTTTCACGATTTATGCGGCGACCGACCGGCAGTCATGTCCGGGTTTGGCGCAATGTTGGGGAACCAGCGGCCACTTGTATCAAAGGAGATTCAAGTGCAGCGCTATGCAAACTTACGACCACTACCTGAATCTAGTTCGCTACGTCAAGCGTAATCCCATTAAGGCACGGCTTGTTGGCCTGCCTGGCGACTGGAAGTGGTCAAGTGCTTCCGTGGGCCAATCTCCGAAAAACGATTAGGGGCTGACTCAAACAAGCATCAACCACAAAATATGCCTCCCGATACTCCGCCGTGGACGGCGGTTCGCGCCACGTAGCCTTTTATCGAGCAAATAAAGCCCACGCACGCCTCGAGCAGAATTCCAGCACGCTCGAAGGGTTCGCAAAAGCGACGAATGTTGTCTACCTGGTCCTCACTGCAGGTTGCAGTGGCTCCTCCTGGGTCGCACGCAAATTCTGTAGAAGTTCGAGACGACAGATTTGGACATTCCTCTGGGCAAGACAGTTTGCTGAGAAAATTGCTGATATCAGCAATTTTTGAAGCTGCTGCCGCACTACATGCAGCCTGTGCATTCGCAAGCGCCTCTTGTGCCGAGGCACCTTCCGCCGGGATATGTTCTACCGGCCAGTCCCTCGAAACGTTATTGAATCCGCACCGAAGGCCTCCAAATGGCGCAGCTGAAGCTATCGATTGAGATGAAAAAAGAAACGCGGAAAAAGAGAATACGAAAATAGAAAAGTAAGAAAACACTACTCTGTACATGACCTAAACCTCAAAATACAAATGGAACTAAAGCAGGTAACGGCTGCGGTTAACCTAACTGCGCAACGTCCCTGGGCTTGGTTGATGGCATCGATTGTTAAACTCCGCGAAACTGCATCGCGTGATATAAGAAACTGTAATAGGGCGGAAATTTGCGCCTCAGTACTACATGGAATATCACAATTGCATTGGCATCTTTTCGAAGCATTTCAAAAAGCTGCATATCGGCAAAATTAGCGCCTGAGTCCCCAAAGAACGTTCGGTAGCACTCGAATTTTTGTCCGAAAACGACTGAATCATCATAACGAACCATATCAGGCGAAATGGTGTAGCCCTGATCGAGTCCTGCGTTGACATTCGCTGCCGGGAGGCATTGGTTCTCTCCCTGCACAGCATAGCCGCCGGGCGAGTTTGTCGCTCCGGGTTTATCCGATGTATTCAAACAATCGGAACTCTGGGCGTATGCTAAGGGTGTTAAGAGAAGTGAATAGAATATAAGAAGCGAAACCTTCTGAGCGAATCGAACCATTGTACGGCTCCTGGCAAGCTGGTTAAACACGCACTGAACTTAGTGCCGCCAACCCCAACTCAGCTCTGTTGGTCTCTACACTCTTGTTATACGGGAATATCAACAAGTGTTGCTTCGTTTCGTAGAACCGACCGCCCATTCTAGCGGTCAAATAATGCCCTGTGCTCTTCAGGTTTACCGGCCTAGGGTCGATGGTAATCCCATGTGGGCTAAATCACCTATATCGCTGCGCCT
>JAGRAN010000299.1 GCA_020434585.1 Bdellovibrionales bacterium | reverse complement strand
ACTTTCTAGTCAGGGCCTGTATCCGTTCGGCGTCTCTACTAACGTAAGCTAGTTTTAGCTTCTCCCCAAGCGCCTTTTGCACCGTTTCGTCTTTAGTATTGTCAATTAAGTCCTTAAGAAAGTTAACCGCGGTGTCGGGGTTTTCGGTTACGGCCACTAGTCTTGACGCAAGTGAGGCCAGAAACGTCGGAGCGCCTTTTACACGCGATGCTCGGGCAATATCTTCTTTTGCGCGCTCCAGATCTTCCATGAAGTACCAGTAATTAAATCCCCGCAGATAGTAGAACCGCCAGTTAAGGGGATGTTCTTTGATAGCCTTGGTTAGTATGGCGTTGCTTTTTTCAGGATGCTTCGCAACCCACGAGAGCAGAGACCCACAGAATTCGAATACATGCAGCGCGTTGGGATCTAGCTCAGTAACCAGGTTGCACATGCTATAAAGCCAGCGATAGTCCTTGTTACCTAGGTACTGTTTTCCAAAGTAGTTTACTGTGTTGAACCAGAGGATGTCTGAGATGAAACCGTCGAAGCCCAGCGTGACCAGCTTTACATAGCGCGCCTCGGGTAGATAAAGCGGCTCCTGCGCGGCGGCAGTGTCGATTGCGTCGTGTCTTCCGCGCAGTTCTGTTTTTGACAGGCTGAGCAATGCGATACCCGCAGCGAGAAGCAGTAGAAGGCTTACGGCAGCGTAGCCGCGAGAGGAGTTTCTCAGTGTTGATTGAAACCTATGTGTCATCGTCGAGCCTCGGGAGGAACAATTAGCCTCCTCAAGGGTTTAGATGCAATTTGGGAGCAGAGGGTATTCCGAGTTTAATTCTCGGTAAATACGCCGCCGCTGCTGTCGTATTGATATTCAATTGAGCCAGAGCGGTGCTGAGCCGTTCCTACGAAGTTCTCCGCTCCCGCAGCGAACGAAAAGGGAGTCACAACCGGAGTTGAGGTTTCGTCCTTGGAGGGTCTGAACTCCGGCAGGACGGTCTCGCAGTCCGTGGCTGTGGCGCAGGAGACGTAGTTGTTGTTGTCGACGTAGTAGGCTTCTTGGGCCGTGACACCGTTTCTAAGATCTGAGAGCGCAGTGGCGTTCAAGCTAGTGTCTTTGTAGGCGTTGTATTGGGAAATTGCGATTGAGGCGAGGATGCCGATGATCGCTATTACTACGAGCAGCTCGATGAGAGTAAATCCGAAATCACTTTTCTGATTTTTCATTTCTGCCCGCTTATACTGTCCTGGTCTGATTCGCACAGATTCCGACTTTGAATCAGAGCTTAAAAAAAGAGCCCAGAAGCTTGTGGCTTCTGAGCGCTTTGAAGGTGTTTGTGAGAGTGCCGGCCTACCGGCACTCTCACGCTGGCTCAGAAGCTATTAGCTCTCTGAAATTACGCCAGTGGTGCTGTCAAAGCCATAAGTGACATCACCGTTGTTGTGAGCTGCAGACGCAGTGAACTCTTGGTCGTCACCACCGAGAGCGTGAGCGAAAGCAGACATTACAGACGCGCCAGCGTCGTCCTTAGTGCCAGTGAAACCAGGTAGAGCTGCTTCACATGCAGAAGCGTCAGCGCAAGCTTGATACGCTTCGTTATCTACATATGCTGCTTCTTGAGCCGTAATCGAGTTACGGAGGTCAGAAAGAGCTGTAGAGTTAAATGCACGTGTACGATACGCAGCAAATTGTGGAATAGCGATAGCAGCCAAAATACCGATAATCGCGATTACAACCAAAAGCTCGATTAGCGTAAAACCCTTTTGATTCTTCATTTGTTAATTACTCCAGTTTGTTTCGTTGTTAACGTTATCAACAATAAAATTTAGAAACCCTGAGTATCCTCATAACCGACACGTTCAAGGCCACGTTTTCGACTGCCTTTGTAAAAGCAATCACAATGCCAACTATCGGCCAGCTTTCAGAATAACTGGACAACTTTTGTCATTCTAAAAAGCCTATGTAATTTCCAAGGATTACGATGCAGGTCGGCGGGCATGGTCGCAATTATTTAAGCTCGATGAACCATCATTCTACACCCTTCAACTGACAATTTGTGCGAATTGTGATCACCACTGACAACTTTTGTCATAGTGATTGTCGCTACCTATTTGAATTAGATACCTCGGGGAAGCCCCTACAACTTTAAATAGAT
>JAGRAN010000298.1 GCA_020434585.1 Bdellovibrionales bacterium | reverse complement strand
GACCACAATCGTACCATCAACCATCATGCCAATAGCGATTGCTAATCCGCCGAAAGACATGAGGTTGGCTGAAATACCTAAGAAATGCATTCCAACAAAGGCGAACAGCACGGAAAACGGGATAGAAAATGCGACAATGAACCCCGCATGGATCGTGCCCATAAAAGCAAAAAGCACAAGGACGACGCAGGCTATGCCCTGGATGAGTGCACTATAGACAGTGTTGACACAGGCTTCGACCAGAGATTTCTGCTCATAGTAGGGAACCACTCGTACGCCCTGAGGTAGGGCTCTATTAATCTCTGTTACTTTCTGTTCAACGCGTTCGATAACGCTAGTTGAGTTTGCGCCGAATAGTTTAACGACCATTCCGGCGACGACTTCCTCGATTCCGTTTCTAGTCTCAAGTCCGCGCCGTACCGCCCCGCCAACCTCTACGTCAGCAACTTGCCGAACGTAGATTGGCGTGCCGTCTACGGTCTTCAGCACAATGCTCTTGATGTCCTCAATGCCGGTCGCCAAGCCTACAGAACGTACGACAAATTCCTCGGAGTTCTTCTCGATGAATGACGCGCCGATGTTTACGTTGTTGGCGCGCAGTGCTTCGATGAGCTCGGTGATTGTAATTTCGTATTGAAGCAAAAGTTCGGGGTGAACAATGACATGAAATTGCTTCTCGTATCCGCCAATACCTAGAACTTCGGTAACCCCAGGTGTGTTCTGCAGGTTTGGCTTAATGATCCAATCCTGAATGGTGCGTAGCTCTTCGAGCGTATGGGTGCCAGTTGAATCATCAATGTAATAGAATAAAATTAACCCCATCCCCGTGGAGATAGGACCTAGCTCCGGGTCACCGAACCCTGCTGGGATTTGCTCGCGGGCCGCCTGCAAGCGTTCACCGACTAGCTGACGGGCAAAATACAAATCCATCTGTTCGTCAAAGTAGACGTTTACAACTGACAGTCCGAAGTTCGAAACTGAGCGAACCTTTTCAACGCCAGGCAATCCATTCATCGCAACTTCAACAGGGTAGGTTACGAACTTTTCAATTTCCTCAGGAGCCAGCCCCTCGGTAACGGTGAAAACTTGAACTAAGTTAGGCGAAACATCGGGGAATGCGTCAATTGGCAGAGATTTATAGCAATAATATCCGACTATCATCATCAACACCGCCATGGTGAGAACGAACAGTCGGCTGTTTAAAACGAATTCAGTTAGTGCCTTCAATTATTGTACCCACAAGTGATTAGTGACTGTGTCCATGGCCGAAGGAACCCTTTTCCATTTCAGCTTTTAATACGAAGCTATGGTCTGCGGCGAAATGTTCTCCAGGGGAGACACCAGAGAGGATTTCCACAAATGACTCATTTTTCTCTCCAACTGAGACTTCTTCGGCGCGGAAGCCATCTTTAGTGCGAACGAAAATATGAGGGATCTGATCGATGTAGTGAAGTGAAGTTGTCGGAACTCGCACGGCTGCTGTTTGCTCGGATAGAGTAATTTCGCCAGTTACGAATAGGCCGGGCCGCCAGCTGCCATCTCTGTTGTCGAGCACCACCCGTGCTACAGCCGTCCGTGTTCGCTCGTCGACGACTGGACTTAGGTAAGAAATTTCACCAAGAACCGGAGTAACATTGTGTCCCGTAGACAGTTTGACGACTTGTCCCTGCCGAACTTTCGGTAAGTCTATTTGGTAGATGCTAAGATTGATCCATACGGAACTCAGGTCGGCTACGGAGAAGGCGATATCGTCTTCTTTGAGCAACTCTCCAAGCGTCGCGTGTTTCGCAATGACGATACCGTCGATTAATGACTTGATATTATAAAGGGACAGGCTTTCATTGCTTTCAACTAATGCAAGGACATCGCCGGCTTTTACGTGGTCGCCGACGCGTTTCTTCACGTCCTTAACGATTCCGGGGAATCGAGCTGAAATGTGGCTTAACTTCTCCTCGTTTACGACAGTTTCTCCCGGCACACTGACTGCTATTGGAATTGGTCCGGGTTCTGCTGTTTCAATTGCGATCCCCATTTCCTTGATTAACTTATCATTGAGTTTAATCGATTGCTCTTCGTGTTCTCGATTGACCGAGTCGCGCTCATGACTAACGTGAGCCCCATTTTCCTTGGAGTGCTCATGCTCGTCGGCGCTGCATGCTGGCTCTGCAGTAAGCAGAAAGGCTGAAAAGGCAAGAAAGTAAATATAAGGCCTCATTGATTTATCCTTCCTCCACGACGAAAAGTTGTTCCAGCTCAATTGCAGTTGAGTTGAGTGAAAGTAATAAGTCTAAATTCGCTTTTTTGACGGCAAACAGCGTTCGCATTGCATCGAACAGCTCGAGGTAGCCAATCCGTCCCTGCTCGTAGGCGTCCCTTGCCTGGCGATATGCCGTCTTGCTTGCGGGCACGAGTGAATTAGTTACACGCTGATTTTGAGCAACCAGGGAGCGGAGGCGTGCCTGCAGTCTCGTGACTTGCAGACCGAGTTGCCTTCTTGCGTCGACTTCCTCCATCGCGGCAGCGTCAATTAAATGTTTTGCGCCTGTGACAGCATTTGAGTTCTGACTGAATAACGGCAGCTCAACTGAGAAGCTGCCGACGAAAGTATCAGTATCAGTTTCTCCTATATGCCGGTAACCCAAGCCAACCTTGATGTCGGGAATAGCGGCGGCGCGTTCGAGAGCCAAACTTTCCGAAGCTGACCTGCGCTTAAGTGAAGCAATTGCGGCAAGTGGTGATTTTGAGAAGTTCGCGCTGAGAAGATAGCGACTAGGATCGTCGACCGCGAGAGAGCCCGAGACCGTGCCGACGTCTTGTTCGGACCCGTTCCACATGGATGCTAATTCCTGCTTAGCAACAGTTAATTCGGCAAGCGCTTGTTGATGTTCGAGTTGGATGTTTTGCAGCGTAACTTCAGCTTTTGTTTTGTCAACGAGCAGAACTGCCCCGGCTTCGTGTTTGCGCTTAGTTCTATCAGCTGCGAAGTGTGCCATTTGCCGCTGCTCCTGCGTAAGATCTGCGAGTAGTTGAAAATAGAGGAGCTTTGTAAACGCAAGCTTGGTATGAGCCTTTATTGCGAGCTTTGCGACAAGCGCTTCCTGAGCGATGATGTCGCGGTTGATCAGGGCGAGGCTTGTTCGTGCTTTGCGCTCACCGCCTAGCTCAATCGGCTGCAGGATACTTACAGTAGTTTCAGCTTCACGGAGTCCATTCGCCTGGCCTGCGAAATTTTCAATTTCTAAGTCAAGTTCAGGATTAGGCAAACTGTTAGCCTGCTCTCTGGCCGATTCTGCGGATTTTAATCGGTGTTGATAGCTTAGGATTGAAGGATGTTGTTGGGTTGCACGCGACAAAGCTTGCTGCAAGGTCAAAACTCTTGAATCCGCTGAGGCGGAATGTGAGCAGGCCAGGATAAGAGCTGTCACCGCAGCAGTAATTCGTATTCTTATTACTCTGCAAAAGGCAATTGAATAAATCATTGATATGTCCCCATGCGAAGACCGAGATTTAAAAATTCTTAAGGTTAGGGAGAGGTGTGAGAAAAGTGTCAGATAAGCAGTATTGTCGAGCGTAGCTGAAACACGGCATGCGACCGAGGGCTTGTGGTGCGCAATGCTGTAATTCTCGAATTATGCTGCAGATGGGAGTAGTGCACTGCTTGCGATACCCAAACAAAAATAACTTCAACGGTTAGCTTAAAGGCTGGAATTAGGTCGGAGCGGTATGTAGGGATAGTGCCTTGCAGTGCTAAGCTCGTATCTGCGCAGGGGCCGCAATGAGAGTTGTCGGCCTTAAATTCTGAATTTCGCGTCTCGAATGGAAAAGATTTCCTGGAATCAAAGTTCGTTTGTTCGCCGGAGCATGCGCCGTTTAGAGATACTTCTATTGAAAGGTGCCCGTCTTCTCCTAGGCAAATTACATTTGCAGCAGCGCTGAGCGGAGCAGCTAGCAAAACAGAAAAGCAAGTTATCCAGGCGGTAAATCGTCTTAGCATCAGGCGTATTCGTTTTTGGGGCGCAATTTATGAAACGACTGCGGCAAGCAATTACTTTAACGCAAAGCATTCATAGAGACTATCGGTGGGTCGTGGTGAAGGGATATGACGGATGGAGTAGGATCTTGGCGAGACCTGGGTAAAAACCGCAAGTAATGGCGGGTAATGTTGCTAAAC
>JAGRAN010000297.1 GCA_020434585.1 Bdellovibrionales bacterium | reverse complement strand
CCGTTCATAAGTGGGAAGCTGTTAAATCCGTAACCCGCCTTCTTCCCTGCGACAAATGCACCGTAAACAATTTGAAGTCCTGTTAGCGCCGCTAATGAAATACTGCCCCAAAAGGCGCTGCCGTAAGAGGATTGTTGTTCAGGATCATTTTTTGGATTTATTTCGAAGATAATCCAAAGTAAAAAAGCTTCAATGATAAACGCAAGCATTAGATGCGCGGCTAGGCGATAATGACTAACGTAAGGTACATCGACTAAGCCGCTCTTGACCATGTACCATCCCATCAACCCTTGTGAAGCGCCCAAGACGAGTCCGACAAGTAGCTGCTTAAAAAGCCTTGAGTCGAAGTAATTCTTTGCCCAGAAGAAAAGAAAGGGGATGAAGAAAAATAAACCTATTATCCTTCCGAGCAGCCTGTGCGAATACTCCCAGAAGAAGATGAACTTAAACTCAGACAGGGACATGTCTTGGTTTAATTGTTTATATTCAGGGAACTCTTGGTACTTTAGAAATACTGCTTGCCACTCGGCTTCAGTAAATGGGGGGAGTATCCCCATCAGTGGTTTCCACTCAACCATAGAAAGGCCTGAGTGAGTCAGGCGAGTGATCCCACCAACTAGAACCATTAGCAGCACTAGTATAGCTACGACGCCAAGCCAGATTGTTAGCAAAGTTCTTTGTCTTTCTGTATGTTGCATGAGGGTGGCTTAATAATTGTTTTGCGCCTGTAATTATCCTAGGGCCGTGGAGTCACAAGCCTCGACCGGAACCGGTCTGCCTCTATCATCTACCGCCACTAGAACCAATTCCGCCGACGTCACGCTTTTTGGTTGCATTGAGCGTTTCATATGTTGGGCCTCTACCTCGATCCTAACACATATCGATGTTCGCCCAACTGAGATAACCGCGCCGTAAAAACTGACGACATCACCTACGTTTACCGGCTCAATAAACTCGACTTCTCGAATTAACTTGGTTACGAAATTACAATTCGCTACGTTCATTGCGCACTGCACAGCCGCTTGGTCAATCAAAGAGACGATGTGGCCACCAAAAATACATCCGAGCGGGTTAGTATCCCGGGGCATCATAATCGTTCTTATCGCCGGTTCTTTCGCATTGCCTTCCATAAGTCACTCCTGTTTGCATGGCTGTTAATCAGATTGGCGAGAATCTAGCCTGGAAAAACCTCAAATGTGAAGGTTCGTAAATTATCTCAAGGCCACCAATAGAGTCAGCACGCTGACAAACTCTAGCCACTGACTCAGAAACCACATCAAGATGGGATTGAGTATAGACACGCCGAGGTATCGTGAGTCGGACCAGCTCAAGTGATGGGAAAATATTTCTACCTTGCTTATCGCGTCCTGCAGAAACAATCCCACGCTCCATCGCGCGAATACCACCTTCGAGATACAGTTCCCCTGCAAACCGTTGCGCCGGAAATTGTGCTTGCGGAATATGCGAGAGGATTCGATTAATATCTAGATAGATAGCGTGCCCGCCGAAAGGAACTACAACAGGCACGCCGAACTCTGCGAGCTTTCTGCCGAGATAACCAACTTGCTCAACACGGGCGTAAATGTAGTTGTATTCAATTGACTCTTCTATCCCCACAGCAAGCGCTGCCATGTCGCGCCCAGCCATCCCGCCATATGTGTGTAGTCCTTCGAATGCTACAACCAGGTTGCGGGCCTGTTGAGCAAGGGAGTCGTCGTTTACAGCTAGAAAACCTCCAATGTTTACGATTCCATCTTTCTTGCCCGACATTGTGCAGCCGTCCATGTAACTGCAGATTTCCCAAAGGATCTCAGCAATTGTCTTTTCCTGGCAGCCTGGTTCTCGGCATTTAATAAAATACGAGTTTTCAACGGCTCGAGTCGCGTCGAGCATGAGCTTTATTCCGTGTTGCGCGCAGAGCGAATGAACTTCTCGAATATTTTCTAAAGAAACAGGCTGGCCACCCGCCATGTTGACGTTAGTTTCGTAGCTTATGTACGGAATCTTGTCCGCGCCATGCTCGTCAATTACTGCAGCGAGCTTGTCTATATCAATGTTCCCCTTAAAGGGGTGCGTGGACGTCGGATCTTGCGCTTCGTCGATAATTACATCGACGAACGTGCCACCCGCGTATTCCTGGTGAAATTTAGTGGTAGTGAAATACATGTTGCCTGGCACAACGTCACCGCTGCTGATAAGCAATTGTGACAACAGGTGTTCAGCGCCTCTTCCTTGGTGAGTTGGGATAAGGTGTTTGAATCCGTAAACTCTGCGCACAACCTCTTCCAGCTTGTAGTAGTCTCTACTGCCAGCGTAAGCCTCATCACCGGTCATAATAGCGGCCCACTGACGATCGCTCATCGCATTGGTGCCAGAGTCGGTCAGAAGATCGATAAACACATCTTCAGACTTTAACAAAAAAGTATTCCATCCAGCGTCTTCCAACGCGATCTTGCGTTCGTTTTTGTTGGGAAGCCTGATGTGTTCTACGGTTTTTATCTTCCAGGGTTCAGCCCAGGAATTTGGAATATCAGTTTTAATTTGCATCTACGAGCGTTGCTCCTTAGTTATAAGTTATCGTAGCGATAAAAGGTCCAAGACGCACTTGACTCATCTGTGTGATGCGACTTCTGTTAGAGTCGAGGTGCAACTCTTATCTTGAATTGCCAGCTCATGTTTTAGTAGGGAGCGCGAGCGCTGTTACCTAGATTAGTGTACACTGGCGTGACCGTAAACAGTAGATAAGGAGAAGTGCAGTGAGTGAAATACTGTTCGAGCCGTTTCGAATAAAAGTCGTCGAACCCATTAGAATGTCCTCACCAGACGAGAGAGAACGCCTTATTCAGGAGGCAGGATACAACGTATTTAATCTTAGAGCTGATGACGTACTAATTGACTTGTTAACCGATTCAGGGACGTCGGCAATGAGTCAAGAGCAGTGGGCTGCGCTTCAGACTGGAGACGAAAGTTACGCAGGGAGTAGAAGCTTTTTTGCGCTTGAGTCAATTGCTAAAGAGATTTTTCAGAAGCCAATTATCATCCCCGTTCATCAAGGTCGGGCTGGCGAACATCTAGTGTTCTCAACGCTCGTCTCTGAGGGGGATGTTGTACCTTCAAACTCCCACTTTGATACCACTGCTGCAAATGTGGCCGACAACGGAGGCAACCCAGTCAATTTTCAGATTCCGGAAGCTTTTGAAGCAAGCTGCTGGCATCCTTTTAAAGGGAATATGAACACCGAAAAGCTTGAGAGGCTGCTCGAGACGGAATCGGATAAAGTTCCCTTCGTTGTACTTACGATTACTAACAACGCAGGTGGCGGGCAGCCCGTTAGTCTAGCAAATGTGAAAGAAGTTGCTGAGATTTGCAGAAAGTATGATAAGCCGCTGCTGATTGATGCCTGTCGATTTGCTGAAAATGCCTATTTTATCAGGAAACGCGAAGAAAAATATTTAGATTGGAGCGCAAAGGAGATCGCGCAGGAGGTTTTTCGACATGCTTCTTTGGTAACCTTCTCGGCAAAAAAGGACGCTCTTGCGAATGTCGGCGGACTCGTTTGCCTGGATGACGCCGACTTAGCTGAAAAGCTAAAGAACCGCCTGATTGTTACGGAAGGATTCCCAACTTACGGGGGATTGGCAGGACGAGACCTTGCGGCAATTGCTCAAGGCTTGAAAGAAGTTTTGGATGAAAATTATCTGCGGTACCGCCTGCGGACAATCGAGTGGATGGTAGAAAGACTGGTAGAGAATGCCGTTCCGGTGGTAGTGCCCGCGGGTGGTCACGCTTTCTATCTCGACGTGGCGCGTTTTCTTCCCCATCTCTCAGCAGAAGAGCTGCCCGGAATTGCCATTGTGGTGGAGCTATATGTCCGCGGGGGTATTAGGGCGGTTGAGCTTGGGCATGTGGCTT
>JAGRAN010000296.1 GCA_020434585.1 Bdellovibrionales bacterium | reverse complement strand
AATCGATAATGCGCGAGGAGTAGTCCTCCGGCTCACTCTCGAGGTTTAGGTGCTCATCCGGATAGAGCGGAGTCAGGTTATCGAACAGAATCTTTGACTTCTGGGCGTCTGAGCCTTCGAAGTTAATTTCGTTAACCTTTAGCAGCGCGAAATAACGCTCTCCTTCCTTTGGCGGGCGAATCTGGCCTGAAACAGTGTCACCAGTCCGTAGTCCAAAGCGACGGATTTGCGCGGGTGAGACGTAAATGTCGTCTGGGCCCGGAAGGTAGTTGTAATCAGGTGCTCGCAGAAATCCAAAACCGTCAGGCAAGGTTTCCAAAACACCGGAGCCGAAAATCTGACCGTTGCGGTCGGCTTGCGCCTCAAGCACGGCGAAAATCAGGTCCTGTTTACGCATCCCTGCAACGCCTTCGATATCGAATTCGTTGGCGAGGTTTGATAATTCTTCGATTGAACGCTTCTTCAACTCGGCCAGGTTGAGCGCGGTTACGGCCAGGTCGGCCTGCGGCGCTTCATCGTCCATGTCGGCCATGGAATCGGTCGTTTCAATTGCTTCTTCTGTAGTTGCTTCTGCCATTTCTAATGCAGGCCTCTCAGCTAATAAAAAAGTGAATCAAATCATTTTCCCAAACGGTGCACGAGCAAAGGGTCATTTCTTACCTGAGCTGAGCGGGATAAATGAGGAAAAGAGTAGCTTTTCTAGGACAAAATAATAATAGCCAATTGGCCCTGGGGCGTCAATCAGCGCTTTCTCTGAGCGGAGTCTTTAAACCTCGTTCTTTAAGCGTTTTCGCGTTCACCGGCTTACCGTAAATGGCTTCAAATTTCCGGAGCCCGCCGGGGTCCACACCCAAGGTTCCATCCAACACACTCGACGCACAAAGCGCTATATCTAGGGCAGGATCGCTCTTAGGCTCTAGTATTTGCGCATCTGGAGAAAGTTCATTTTCCACACACACTTCTATCGACCCGGTTAGTTTTAAGGCACCGCGCCCATCCTCTGAACCCCACCAAGTGACGTCGGAAACGAAGAACTCTCCTACCCGCGCCGCAAGAGCAAGCCGCATGCTGCGCTCGCCCACGCTCCCTTTACAGAGCCCATAAGCTCCGGCTGCAAAGACCGGGACACCAAGGAGCTCAAGCCCCTCGCAGCCAAGCTGCAAGCCCTGAGCGTACGCCATCCCCGTCCTGATGCCCGTGTAGCTTCCGGGCCCAAGCGCAACGGCAAGCGCGTCTAGATCGCTAAGGTTCAGTTCTGAACTGAGCAGTATTCTATCGACGACGCCCACAAGCTGCTCACTCGCACCACCGTCTGCGTTTTCAATCGAAACAGGTTCGCCGTCAGCGACCAACGCTGCCGAAACTCGGCGCTTAGTTGTATCTATGGCTAGGACGCGGGGCATCGATGCTTAGGAGCCGCCTTCCTCACTCCCGTTTGAGTCTGGGCTGGCTTCCTGTTTGGGCTCCTCAGCAGGCTTCTCCTTCTGCTTTTGACTGTCCCATTCAACCTTGGGTTGAAGGTCGGCACTGTCTCTGAAGATGTCGTTATGGATCGCAAACACCATCAGGCACAGCAGAAGTACCATCCCCACTTGCTGAGCGAGTTCGCGCTTGCGCACGCTTATCGGACCGGCCAGGGCTTCGATTAAGAAAAACAAAAGGTGTCCACCATCTAAAACGGGAATCGGCAGCAGGTTCAATACTGCCAGGCTAACACTAAGCACCGCCATGAAAGACAGGAGATCTTGCAGGCCTTTTTTCGCCTGACGATTGGCTTCACCTAAAATAAATAGCGGTCCGGCGAGTTCCTTCGGAGAGACCTGACCAGTCAACAATCCCCACAAACCAACTACTGTGCGATCGGTCGCACGCCAAGTCCATAGAGCTCCGACTTCAAGCGCACGCATCATTCCAACTTCACGCGTGCCGTAGTTCGGCCCGATGCCAATCATATGCACAGTTTCGTATTCGCCGGAGGGTTTGCGAAGCTGCTTAGCTTCCGGAACCACTTTGATATCCATCTTCTCGCCGCCGCGCACGACTCCGAGTGTGATCTCGGCGCCGCTGCCGTTGCGAATAGTGGTAGCCAGCATTTTCCAATCTGTAATGACTTCCCCGTCGATCGTCTGGACCAGATCGTCAGTAAGCAGCCCCCCGCCTTCCGCTGGAGAGCCTTGCATTACTGTTCCGATCGTCGGCTCCTGCTCAACATATTCCTCGCCGTATATCGCCACACTGAGAAAGATTAGCGCGATTGCCAGGAAAAAATTGAAGAAGGGACCGGCGGCAACGATTGCCGATCGGGCCCATAGGCCTTTTTCAAGAAACCAGCGGCTGCGATCCTCGAAGAACGCGCGATCGGCCTCCGACCACTCTTCTTCCACGTGAAAGCCTTCAGCCTCCTCTTCGTCGTCTTCTTCGCGCACCTGCTGATCGGTAGCTTGCTCGCCAGTGATCATGTCCGGCATATCGCCGAGCATTCTGACAAATCCGCCGAGTGGAATAAGTGAGACTTGGTAAATCGTTTCGCCGATGCGGCGCTTCCAGATTGCGGGTCCAAAGCCGACCGAAAACTTAACTACTCCGACGCCGCACCATTTTGCGACGATGAAGTGCCCGAATTCATGGACGACAATCAGGACGCCGAGGACGATTAAAGGGACGACAATAGTCGAAATCACAAACTATGCTCCTTGGTCTTATCGCTTGTTCTTATTAGCGCTATCCTCAGCCAGCGCAGCTCGCAATGAGTCTTCGCGCCCGCTCGCGGGCGTCATTATGCACTTCAAGGATATCGTCAAATCCGTCTATAGTATTAAAACTATTATAGCTCTGCATACACTGCGAAACTATCTCTGTAATTGCAAGGTATTGCAGCTG
>JAGRAN010000295.1 GCA_020434585.1 Bdellovibrionales bacterium | reverse complement strand
TTCTCTAGCTCACTAGCAATGAGCCATCTTCTATTTTCTTTTTTCACCGCTGAGAGGTTTTGGTCGGCATCGCGCCTACCGAAAGGTCGCACGATCCCGCCTAACCTCTCTGTTCCTTCCTCCAACCGATTTATTCAGCTAGCTGGTATTGCCAAACGGATGAATTCACTCAAAGTTTCTTCGCCCTGCCCCATCGAAAGGCCGATCGCTCTGAGAATTTTGGATACTAATGCGCAAATAGTTACTTATTTGGGTTGAACGAGCTCTAAGTTTAGGTTACAAGGTGTAAAGTTTTTCACTTTAGTTGAGTAAAGCGCATGAGTCGCAACATCTGCTTATTTGTTCATTCGAACTCCTTTCATGCCCTGCCGGGGCATTCAATTTAGCTTTATCTAAGCCTAGTACCTTTTTCTTTTGCAAAATATCAATAAGCGGGTGGAATTGATCTATGTTGATTGAATCGTCTGAGTATCGATCGTGGCTTCCCGTAGCATACAGCGACGAAGTCGAATCGAAGCCAAAAAGTGTGAGATTGTTAAACGAACCAATTGTCCTCTGGAGAGATGCGAGCGGGACCTGCAGCGCTATGCGAGATCTCTGCATCCACCGGGGCACAGCTCTTTCGCTGGGAAAAGTTTGTGAGTCTGAGCTGGTATGTCCTTATCACGGCTGGCGTTTTGCTGCCGACGGACGCTGCACTTTTATCCCGCAGCTGGATAATCCTTGCAAAGTTCCAGCAAAGGCTCGAGTACAAAATTATCTTTGCGAAGAACGTTTTGGAATAATTTGGGTTGCGCTTAGTGCTCCACAATACCCTTTGCCCGTGGTTCCAGAGTTGGAAAACTCTCAGTGGAGATCCGTTCGAACTGGTCCCTTCGAGTGGAAGTCTAGCGCGGCCCGCCAGCTCGAGAATTTTACCGATTTAGCCCACTTTCCATTCGTGCACCCAGAACTATTGGGCGACCCGGAGCGAACTTTGGTCCCGCCCCACGTAGTAACACGAGAGGGAAACGTTTTGAGTTACGAAATTGTGCGTCCGGAAGCTGCTAATACGGAAGAATTTCCGATTTTTGGGAACACTCAGACGCAGACGCCAACCCGACGCAGCAGATATGAACTTCACCTGCCGTTCACTATTCTGCTGCGAATCGGATGGGGCGGCGAAGAAGGCATGGTCTACTTCTTCACGTCTCAGCCAATAGCGGACAACGCGTGCCGCGGCTATTGCATAGTCGCTCGAAACTACAATCTAGATCAGGAAGACGATGTCATTCAAAAGTTTGAAGATGTAATTTTCGACCAAGACAAATTTATCGTAGAGTCACAACGACCGGAACAAGTCCCTTTTGATTTGTCGGAAGAACTGCACTTGAAGTTTGATGCTGTTGCTGTCGCTTATCGCAAAGCCATGAAGGAACTTAACTACTCTCCGTAAACCTGCAGCACTGCGACGGTCAGATAATCAGACGAACGCCGCCTAGATCTGCGATGCGGTGCGGGAAACGGTTGCCCGGGGAGCCGATGAACATGAAGTTAAGGGGAATGTTCCAGCGTTCGGACAGCTGGTCGAGCAGCTCTGGCGTAAACGTCCCCTTCTCTACCACAAACTCAATGTCCATTTGTGGATAGGCTTCATCGAGAAATTTCAGATCCTGCTCAAGGCGTTCTGGGATTTCATCGTCGCTCTTTACGACCGTAACAACCTTCACTCGGTTGGTGTGCTCGTTGTGGGCGACATAAAGCATTGCGCTGTTAAGGTTAGCGAGATTATCGCCGCGCGTGAAAAAAACGACGGTTTGGGCATTAATC
>JAGRAN010000294.1:2556-2764 GCA_020434585.1 Bdellovibrionales bacterium | reverse complement strand
CCCTGCGCCACGAAATCAACAACCCTCTCGGCGCAGTAATCGGTGCAGCTTACCTGCTCAAGCACGAAGGCCAGCTCGAAGACACTCAAATTGAAGCTATCAAACTAATTGAACGCAGCGGCAACCGCATCAACCAAGTCCTCCAACAGCTCTGCGAAGCCGCTGAACTCGAAGAAGTCACCAAAGCCAACGAACGCGTTTTCCAAGT
>JAGRAN010000294.1:0-2432 GCA_020434585.1 Bdellovibrionales bacterium | reverse complement strand
GGATAGCGGCCGATACCGTTGCTTGGGTCGTTGTCTAGGGCGCCTTCGCCGTTTGGTGCGTAAGGATCGGGCTGAGTCCAGGCTCCGAATGTTACCCAGCGATCGACGTATTCGTTCATGTTGTCATTGTTCCAGAGAGTGTACAATTCTGGCATTAAATGAAGCGCAAGGGCTGCACCTTTCCAAACTTGTGAATTGCAGCAGAACTGATACGAACCGCCGGGAGTTTCTCCGCCGTCAATATATTGGTACGGGTCACGACAGGTCCTGGAGCCGCCGGTCGTAAGCTGGTTATACCAATACATCGACTCGGAACAGGTTTGCCCAAATAGGACCATGCCATTGACCGCACTCCGGTATAGCATGCCATCTTCACTAAACTCGCCGGTGTTTGCCGCAAAAAGCGCGTCTTTCATCGGTTGGTTGTTGAGCATTACTGCGGCAAACGCCAGAGGAAGCTTGCGTCCATTGGTATGTCCGCCGTTTGCAGAGAACAGCAGGCCGCCAAAGCGCATGTTATATAGATCAATTCCATACTGTACGTAGGCGATCAGCGCCGGCATTTTGTCTTGAATCGAATCATTGAGCATCAGCCGCAGCGCAGCGACGGCCGTATCTCGCGCTATGTCTGCACCGTAGTCGGGCATATTGTCTACAGGATGCAAGTGTCTGCCGGTCCAGTTTGCTTTATGGTCCAGCTGAACTTCGCCAAACCGCGCGCGAACACTTTCTAAGGTCGGAGTATTTGCCGGGGGTGCGAGCGACGGCAACAGGTCCGTGCGCAGCCCAGTCGTCGAAAATTGAAGCTTGTTCGAACCAAAATATGGCGGCCGGAAGAATGTTGCCCCGTTTCCGGGAGGAGCCTCTGAAACAACCGTCAGCACAGCAGCCTTTTGCAGACATGGACGACAGCCGGTATCACCGTAATCGACACTAACGCCTTTAACAATTGATTGGTTCGGTCCAGCCGAATACGGTAAGGCCGGGACTTTGCCTGCATCAAAACTAGAAATCCTCACGTCGAAACCTTGATTTTCCACATCGTAAGGATTTACTTCCCACCCGTTATGAGTTCCGTCGAAGTCTGGAGTTATGCTGGTAATTCGCACCGTTCCCGTCGACGGATCCACGGCAACCCAGTAGTCACCGTTCGCATATTGCCCGACTACATGTGGTCGATCGAAAGTCCAAGTTACACCGTGTTTAGTCACGGAAGTTACGGACGACGCCGGTCCGCCACAAGAGCCTGATGTGCCGCTGGAGTCAACAACCGCAGTCGGTAAATTCATTATGTAGCCAATGCCGCCTTGATCGTGCGGATAGACTCGCAACACCTCAGCACTAATTCGGCCCGACGCACTGGGCAGCGAGAGTAAACTTAAGCCAACCACGTTTTGTCCAAGATTCTCATGGAGGCCATGATCCCGAGTTCCGCCGGACTGCACACCCACCGAGCGCTGCGCGGCCGCGCAGCCGTTCTGAGCGTAAACGGTGACCGTCCCATTTTGAGTAGAGGCAGTTCCGTTAAACGTCTTGTGCCAGTTCGCGGCCTGCCAGAACGTGTTCACTGAGCCGACAAGTTTATATGAGCCGTCATCGAGCTCTGGTCCTGGCTGCGTGCCGTAGGCCCACTCAACCTCAGGCGTTCCTCCCGTTAAATGACCGTACATCACGCTGTGAACAAGCAGCGCGTCATCAGGGTCCGGCGTCCCAGCGCACTTGATTCGAAGCGTCCCAAGGGCACTCTGCCCGATATACTGATTGATGTTTATATGGTGCTGCGAATACGGTGCTATTCCCGTCGTCGCGCTGTGCAGCACGCTGCCGAAAATTTTTCGCACTTCGAACGTATAGTTAATCGCATGGTCTGTCGGGTTCGCAACTACGGCCCAGTTGGTTGCAGGATCCATCGTCGAAAGCGAAACTAACCCGCTATCACAAGACCCTGGATCGCTCCTCATCGCAAACGCAAAACGGTAGTCACCTCCCACACGCTGACTGTAGCGCGACAGAAATGCCTGATATGGCGCGGTCAAGTTAGACGGCACAATCCGATACAGGTTAATAGTTTTGCCGTAAGGGTGCGCCAGTGGATAATCATAGCGACGTCCCGGCTGAAGATTTGTCACCAAAAAGTTTCGCTCCGGCCGAGCCGTTCCGTCTTCCTCATAAACATGGACGACCGCGCTGAACGCACTGCTGCCCGTGTTGGCAATACTCAAGTAGTTCCACGTCGCCGGAGCATTAGGATCAGGGTTCATTGAGTTAGCAACACCTGCTGTCACTCCAGTTGAGTCATTGCGCACTGGCAATACAAACCCATACTCGATTACCTTAGCAGCACCCGGAGCACTTTTACGGTAAAACGCTGTAGAACAACGCAGTGCATTCTCCGTCGGTCCTCCCGAATCGCTTAGCACGTAAGATCCGTA
>JAGRAN010000293.1 GCA_020434585.1 Bdellovibrionales bacterium | reverse complement strand
CGCTTCAAGGCGGAGCAAGTCCTCCGGTTCAGGCCGACGTCATTGAACCAGGCGGCGAGAAGCGCACAGTTGCGTTTGAAACTGTTGCCGCCGGACGCTTTCACGCATCGCTAAGCGAAGGACGCCCCGGGGACTACAAGTTAAATATTCTATATGGCAAGGCTAAGCTTCCTCCCCTGGCGCTTACGATTAGCGGCGATGCTTTCGGCGAACGTCCTGGACAGGGGATTCACGCCCAGACGCTAAGTGATACGGCGTTTCTCAGCGGCGGAATGATCAATCCCAGCCCGGAACAAGTCGAAGGGCTAAGCCGCAAGATCGAAAAGACAGAACATTTATTTATCCCGCTTGTCGTCTTGGCCTTTTTAATGGTGCTACTCGAGGCGTTCGTTAGAGAACTGGGACCGCAAGTAGTTAAATCCTACACTGAGAAAATATCACGCCTGTTTCGCAACAATTCTGCTGTTGAAAAAGCTAAGCGTCAGCTGAGAAAAGCTGCGTAAGTCGTTTTTTCTTGCGACTTTTGATGATCCAGAATCTACTTGAGCGATGGAAGCGAAAATTCAGCCTGTGCTTTCGCTGGAAGAGCGAGTTGCGCGCCTCGAAGGTGCGCTTGGGTGGTCTCAAACTAAAGTGCCGCTGGGCAGTTCGATGTTCCTTGCGGGGGGCATCTTAGGCATCGTCAGCGTAGTTCTTTGCTTTGTCGGTCTCGGCACGCCGAATCACTATTATCAATTTGTATTCGCCGGGATTACAGTGGCGCTTGCGTATCATCAAGGCTGGTTCGCTCTTCCAAAGCAGCATCTGCACTGGTCCCTTGCGCTGGTAAATGTGCTGATGCTTGCAATGCTTTATAAGCTTGTAATCGGCAGCGGAGTGGTCGAGCCATTCTTTTGGGCGAAAGTGCCGGTGCTGGAATCTAAAGAAGCTGCCGGTGGATTTTCAGTTATCCCAAAAGCGAGCATCACCTGGGAAAAGACCGCGCTGGCTGCCTGGTCGATTGACTTGACGATCGTCCAGACATTTCTCCTCTTGGTAACTCTTATCGGCGCCTTGTTTGAGTTTCAGCCGTTTGCGTCACTAACAGCATTTTTGCTTGTAGTGGTCTCGCTTCCTGCTTTAGTCGACTTCAACTGGCACTTGGTTTTTCCTGCAATTATTACAGGCTCTATCAGCTTGTATTTTCAGTCAGCTGAATCAAACATCGAGAGCTAGTCGGATAAGTTCCCGGTTAAACAGTTTATTCGCAAATAGTCCGAGCCGCCCCTTATCCCTACTTCTTTATGCGGAATTGGCTTTTCCTTGGAGTTTTCCCGTGGAAATGTCGATACGTACGGCGTTATGGCCAAAGACCGAGTTGCGGAGAGAGAGTTCTACCAGAAGATCGATCGGTACCATGTACTGGTAGTCGGACGAGACAATCCGATACTCCCTCAGCTCCGCACCGCGCTCAAGTCAATCGGAATGCTCAACGTTACTCCGGCCGAAACTTACAGCGCAGCGGTTATTGCCGCACAGGCGGGCAAAACCACCCATGTACTTTTCGACACACGTGAAAGCGATATGCCCGCGCTGACCTTTGTCGAAGCAATGATGAAAATTCGAAAAGACGTTATCATGGTCGCGCTGTCCAATGATCCAGCGGTAGACAACGTCTTTGACTTAATTCGTGCCGGCGCCCGTGGTTTTCTCGTTCCACCCCCCACAATTGGCTCTGTTGAGTCAGTCATGATCGCCGCTACAAGCGGAGCGCCTTTCAGTGAAGCAATACTTCGCGCTAAAGACCGCAACCAAGTCTTTGCGGATCTGATCCTGGATTTGTTGTATCGAGCTGCGATTCTCAAACGCCGAGCGCTTGACGATCCTTCAACCGAGGCGCTTTTTGATCGAGCATGGCGGGCACTAATCAACACCGTAGACATGTCGAAGATGTTCTGCGAGCACAGTAGGGATCACCTCACTCGCAGCATTGTCCATTCGTGCATCGCTCGCGCCGATGACAGCAACAAGTCGCGGCTGGGCAAGGTTCGCAAAAACCTGACGCAGAAACGCACCACCACCAGCTCGTAGCACTGCTTCCCGTCAATTTACTAGAAGTTGCGCACCATCAGTTCTGAAATTCTCCCGCGCTTGCTTGCGTCGGAGTTTACTGCGCGAGCTGCTAGGACCGATTCTATCGTGTATTCACTGTATTCTCGGCGGACTAGGTCTGTGTCGGAATTCGACAGCAGAAATTTCGCTCCGCGCTCGGAGATGCGTTCGCAAAATTCTCTTAGTTTAAGCTGCTCGGGGACGCCGAAGCTTTCACGGTAGTAGCTGGTAAACGAGGAAGTTTGGTTTAGCGGAACATACGGCGGATCCAAATAAACAAAGTCGCCAGGTTCTATTTCGGCTTCAATTTCTTCGAAGGTTCCGCGGCGAATTTCAGCGGTGCGCAGTAGGTCACGGCACGCTCGAAGGTTGTCCTCGTCCAGAATTCGAGGATTAGCATACTTGCCGAACGGGACGTTAAAATGTCCTTTGGAGTTTACGCGGTATAGACCGTTGAAACAGGTGCGATTGAGAAAAATAAAGCGTGCCGCGCGCTCGGCCGGCGATCGCTGCAAGTAATCTGCTTCGCGGTCCCAGCTGCGAATCTGATAAAAATACTCTTCGCTGTTTTCGTGCAGAAGCAGCTGCTCAATCAAAGCATCAAGCTGATCTCGAACTACTTGGTAGACGTTAATAAGTTCTTCATTTATGTCGCTAACAACGGCATTTTCCGGCGCGAGATTAAAATACAAGGCGCCAGCGCCAAGGAACGGCTCGAAATAGCGCTTATATTTCTTGGGCAAGCGCGCTTTGAGCTC
>JAGRAN010000292.1 GCA_020434585.1 Bdellovibrionales bacterium | reverse complement strand
ATTCTTGGAATGCGTCGAAAATAGTTTCTGGTATGTCGCTTGGGTCAGTGCGCAAGTTTTCGCCGGCCAGCTTCCTTCTGACGCTGCTGGTAATCTGCGGGTTATCGCTAACAGCTGCATTTCGAATTCTTCCCGCCCACACTCCACTACAAGTCGAACTGAACATAAGAGGCCCACACAGTATCTTCCAAATCACCGCGGGCAATGCGGAGGGAGTCCGCAAAGCTGACCGCGTTGTGATAGAGACGGGCCGCTCCGAAGCCTTCACTAGGCTTCGCTCCACTCTCCCGATTGGGCATATCGGAAAAATTGAATTTTCTCCCGGCACTCGCCCTGGCGATTTTTTTATTCGAGAAATCTGCATTTCCGCTATCGATGGGTCCAAACAGACACTGTGCTTACGCGGTGAGGCACTACTGCATTCGTTTAGACCTCGTAGAGACATTTCATACTTTCGACTTGTTCAAGGAGACCTCCACGTCAGAACAGCAGGTGAGCTGCCTAGATTTGAGAGCGTTCCGGAACTTAGCAAAGAGCTGGAATCTCTTTCGAGCGCTGGCAAAAGTTCTCAGTTTTTATTGGCAGCGGTATGTTCGCTTGCCTTATTGCTGATATTTACTGTTCACATTCCACCGCTAAGTTTTAACTTTGATAGATTGCTTGTCGGCCCGGTGCCCAAGTTCGCTGGCTTCTTCTCCGTTTCAGTGTTGTTTGCCGGAGTTTTTTTGAATGTAACCGGAAGCATTTCGGCAATCACTCCACCTTTTCAAGGAACTGACGAGCCGGCCCACTTGTCGAAATATCTCGCGACTTTCGACCATCGCGACTGCGGCGAACTTCCAGGGAAGTTTAGCATCCTCAATGAACAGCTCCGGGCACTGCGACACTCCCCAACAGTAAAGTTTAACCCTCAGTTGCTTACAAAAGATATTCCCACAGCCAGTATTCAACCTGAAACTGACGCCTGTCGCTACAACACCCTCTATACTGCGATGCCGAAGCTGCTAAACAGAACTTTCGCAGAAGCTGGCGCGCTCGACCTATTCTCGATTAGGTCCGCCTTCAGTTGGTCGGCTGCCCTGGGGTTTTTATCGTGCCTTGCGCTGATTTTTTACGGAGTCCCTCTTTCCTGGTTGAGTGAATCTGAAGTTATCTTTTTTAGACTCGCCGCAATTGTCACAGTGATTCAAACTGCGTTCCTGCCACAGATGCTCTGGCTCAGTTCAACTCTAAGTCAGGACTATGCACTCATCCTGTCCGGCCTATTTCTGGCACTAAGCCTGGGCCTTAGGATTAACATATTTTCTGACATTATATTTGTAATGTGCTTGGTCTGTGCTCTCAGTAAGGGAATTTATCTTCCTGCTTTCGCGGCACTTGTCATTCTGCATTACTCCTTTGTCTTTGCTAGCGGACCTTCGCTGCGCAGCGTACTTGCTTGCGCGGGAGCCTCTATCGCAGCTTTTGCGGCTGCCGGACTTGCTCTGAGCAGCACTTACTGCAAGCAAGAATACTGCTACGGGATTGATAAAGGTGGACTCTTCTCCGATTCCGCGAGCTTTCTTGAGGAACTGCGGGTCATGTTGGTCGAGTTTCGCGTTATGTCTTTTCCGGAAAGCTTCTACTCAGATTCAGCATTTGGATTGCTTGGCTGGCTTGATGCGCCAATGCGAACCGCTGATGCAGTTCTCTACTCCGCCCCCCTAACTATTTCGCTGCTAATCGCAGCCATTAGTTTTTCACTACTTCATTTCCCGCGCAGGGAAACGAAGTTAAAAATGCCTAGCACTGGCTACCTCTGCTCCGTATTTTGCCTGCATTGGATGCTTTCGCTGATTGCAGTTTATTCTACATTTCTTATCATGCAGCAGTGGTGCGGGGAGCAGGGATTCTTTGGCTGCGGTTATCAGCGAAGATACGAATTGCCGCTTTACCCTCCGTTTGTGCTAGGTGTGTTTTTCCTTGCGCTCAACCTCTGCTCAAGACTGTTCGCGCAAAGCGAAGTTACCTCAGTTGGCGTAAAACTGTTTTTTGTAATTCTGACGTTCCAAGTCTTTGTCTCGGCCGAGTCTTACCAAAAACTCTTATCAACTCTTGAGGAGCGATATTATCAGGACGGAAGCGAGCAAAACGTACAAGCTGCTGTTTCTCCGTCCTTGGAACAGACTACAAACTCTGGCAATATTCCCTAGCCATGAATTCCTCTAACGCCACAGCAGTCAAGCAAAGTCCATGCTCATCCGAAACTGACGCGGGACCACAATTCAAGGTCGATGAGTTTGCAAGACCGCACAAGGCCAAAGTGGTGCTCATCCTATGTGCGTATATCGCTCTGATTGGTCTATTCGCTGCCTATCACGAAATTTGGCGCGACGAGATGCGCGCGCTGAACATTGTCCGTGAAAGCGGAAACTTCCTCGACCTTGTTTCTCGTCTACGCAATGAGGGGCACCCTTTATTGTGGTACGCCCTGCTAAATCTAGCTTACAGCGTGTTTCAAAATACTATCGTGCTTAAATTGTGCGCCCTGGCTTCTGCGGGAGCAGCGGCGGCGATTTTCTTACTTAGAGCTCCTTTTCCTCTATTTATAAGAGCCTTATGGCTCGCGGGCTTCTACCCTGCCTATGAGTACAGCGTCATGTGCCGCAATTATGGAGTCGGCATGCTATGCCTTTTCGCCGCGGCAGCATGCTACGACAAGCGGATAGAATCACCTTGGAAACTTGCCTTATGTTTGTCTTTGGCCGCGCTGACCAGCGCCTATGGAATCATTCACGTTGTTGCGTTTTCAGCGGCATTACTGCTCGAGCCAGCATTTAGCAGAAGCGCGAGAACGAAGCAGGCCCTTAAATCTTTGTACTTTGCCGGGACAACTGCACTTGTCACTGCGGCACTCAGTTTGTGGACTATCATCCCAGAAAAAACCACCACTGTTACGGAGCTGCATTCGCTCAACCTTAAGGATATCCTACATGCAGCAGTAGCCGGCGCAGTGAACCAAGGAGCAAGTTTTCATAACGCGCTGGTTTCTCCTTACCCGTTAATTGTCCCGCTGGTTTTGTTGGCCGTTTACGCACTTCTCCTCAGAACTCCTGCTGCAATCGCCTACCTATTCTCTGTCGTAGTTGGAATGGAAATGTTTAACAGCTTGATCTATAGCGGCGCAGCTCTGCGTCACCAAGGCTTTCTGCTACTTGGAATTGTGGTTGCAATTTGGCTCAGTAGAACTAGCAACCTCACGCCTAGTTTCAAAATGGGTTGGCTCCCCGAACCCCTAAGTCATCGTCTGCTAAATGCTGGGGTGGCCGTGTTGTTAACTCTACAATTAGTTCCAGCATATAAATTCCTAAGGTCAGATTTGATGTTTCCCAGATCCTCATCAGCTGCCTTCGCGAATTTTGTTCGGCACAACGCAAGCTATGAAAACGCGGTGATTGCAGCCGAGCCAGATGTCGCCCTGGAATCGTTGCCGTATTATCTTGATAATTCGACATATCTCGTTCGAGAAAAGCGCTTTGGCTCAGTCGTCTCATTTACCTCCGTTTCAAATCCGCAACTAAGCCTAAACGAACTGATTTCCGAATTGAGTCAGTTAAGCGACAAACAAAGCAAGCCTGTTCTGCTGCTCCTCCCTCCTCAGATAGGAGATGAATCAACCATTTCTGTTGGTTATGGTCGCACGTTAGAGGTCAACTCAAATGGCCTTGAGCGACTAAACACTGAGGGTAAAAAGCTGACTTGCTTTGAGGGTGCGCTTACCGATGAGAATTATTGTGTTTGGCTAATCAACAACTGACATACGAAAGGTCAGTTGGAAAAATCAACGACAAGCAGCCAGTCTTTTAACCCTAAA
>JAGRAN010000291.1 GCA_020434585.1 Bdellovibrionales bacterium | reverse complement strand
TCTCGACTGACCTTTACGCAAAAGAAAGTCACAAAGATTCCGACAATCAAGACAGCGGCGGCTGCTGTTAATAGTGCCCACTTAAGAAAGAACGTCATTCTGATACCCCAAGGAGTTTATCTCTCAGAGACTTACTTAGCGGAAAGTCCGAAAGCCAAATGCCGAGATAATCGCGGGCAAACTGATCATTTGGTATTGAAGCCAGAACTTGTTTTTCATTTCTTAACGTCAAGCCGTGCTCGGGAACTGCGATAAGCCAATACCTCGAGCCTTCCCTGACGTCGTAATACTGCTTGTTAATTTCAGCGAGCTCGGTCGCATAGTTTTTGAGGGAAACGTTTGGATTCGAGCGCAGGTTCTCGTCTGCGCCCTTGATCATGTCTGCTGCAGAAATATCTCGGTGATAATGAAAAGCGAGAGCGCGTGCCTTCGGATTCCCGGAAGACTCGTATAGCGCAATTGTATAAACGTCGAATAAAAAGTACGTGAATTTGGTGGAGCGCACAAAGTGCAGAACGACGTCGTTCTGCATAATCTCTTTCGCGAAGCAAACGTCCGACTGATTGCAAACTGATGGCGAATTCGTGTCGGAAGCAAAAACATGAGGAGGGATGGCGAGGCAATGCGCCGCAAGTAAAGCGGAAGTAGCTAGGGCAGTCGTACTATTATCCACTCTCTCTGAAACTGTTAGATGATAGACGTAGAAGGAAAAGGGAGTCACTAAAGCCCATGCAGCTCCGATAACGCCCAAACTGTAAACCATGTTATCCGTTGATAGGACTACCGCTCCCAACTTCGCGGCGCTGTAATAAGCAAGGGGTCCACCCGTAAGGCCAAAGAAAGCGAGCAGGATGTAGCGATTCTTTAACCAGCTAAGCGAAGATTGAAAAGTTGTAGCAAAAGCGAACCATAACGCGATCATCCAAACCGGATAACCCATGAATCCATACGAGAAGTGTGGAAAGCCAAAGGCGCCTGATCTAAAAGCTAACAAATCGACACAGGTGCCTGTCAGCGCCACGGCAAAGTAGCCGACAAGACGCTTCGGGAAGTCGTCGTAAATTCTAGATTCGAACGCCAATACAAGGATGACGAAGATGGCTCCCGCCAGAGGATAATTCGACGCAGCGCCCAAGACGCAAGCGAACCAGCTGATTTGAAAAAGCATAAAATTTAGCAGTTTGGATTTCATGCGACCTTCTGCGACTCAGCAAAATAAGAAGAAAGATTGGGACTTTCCGCCAGCGTAGTGTTCATCGGGCGGGTAAATCTAAAATGGTGTAGTCCGGTGTACAGACTGTCAAAGCCGGCCTCGCAGTAGCTTAAATAGTAGCGCCAAGAACGAATAAAGCGCGTATCGTACCCGAGGCTGCGAATCGCCTCTTCATTTGCGTCAAAAGTTTCGCGCCACTCACGCAGTGTTCTGGCATAGTGTTTTCCAAAGTGAGAAGAGCTTTCGATTGTAAAGTGAGAGCGTTTCTCCATAGCCTTTGAGAGAGCGGTCAGTGAGGGTATCGTTGAGCCTGGGAATATATGTTTCTGAATCCAGTCCGCTCCCTTTGCAGCCGACTTGAAACGATAGTCCGGGATGGTTATCGCTTGAAGGACCATCAGTCCGTCGGGTTTGAGAAGCCGATCGCAGTGCTCAAAAAAGGCTGGGTAATACTGATGTCCAACAGCCTCAATCATCTCAATCGAGACAATTTTATCAAATTCTCCGACGACATCGCGGTAGTCTACGAGCTTAAGTGACACGCGGTCGTCTAGCCCAGCTGCTCGGACTCGCTTGCGTGCTAGCTCAAGTTGGTTTTGAGAAAGAGTGATTCCAGTAACTTTGCAGCCGTAATTCATAGCGGCATGTATCGCGAAGCTTCCCCAACCGCAGCCAATCTCCAATACGTGGTCATCTTTGTTAAGCTGGGCAAGCTGAGCTACGCGGTCCAGCTTGTTGTGCTGTGCCTGCTCCAAGGTGTCATTCTCAGAATAGAACAGTCCGCTAGAGTAGGTCATGGTTTGATCAAGAAAGGTCTCAAAAAGCTCGTTGCTTAAATCGTAGTGCGCATGAATGTTGCGCCTGCTGCCGGTCCTGCTATTTCTATTTAGTGCATGGCGCAGAGTCTGGATGACTGATGCGAGCCGAGAGGTTAGCAGAGCTTTGCTGTTAACGACGTCAATGTTAGCTATGAAATGTTTGACCATAAGCGCGAGGTCATTAACTTCGAATTTGCCGTTTACGTAAGCTTCTCCCAGGCCTATGTCGTGCTGCAGGATTAGATCTCTGAAGAATGAATAGTCCTTAACCTTTATCACGGCTGGATTGGCGACAGATGGGTCGCCGTATTCGTGGCGTTCGCCGTTTGGAAGTTCAAGTATAATGTGGCCTTTGGTGAACTGTTGCAGGTAGGGGTTAAGCAGTTTCCATGCCAATCTGTCCAGCAGCTTGGGCTTCCGTAGGTCAAATGCGAAATCTTCTGTTAGCACCGGCTTGCGTTGAACAGGCAATTTTTTAACGTAATGCAATTTTATTGCCGCCAAAATTATTCGAGGGAGAATC
>JAGRAN010000014.1 GCA_020434585.1 Bdellovibrionales bacterium | reverse complement strand
CTCCCCGATATATACTTCGAGTTGCTGCCAAACTCCTTCCTTGTTTCTAATTTTCTTTCACTCGGAACATATCGGTAGAAACGCCTCGAGAACTTTTAAATCCGCCAGGGTGCGCCGCAGCTCTTCTGCATTAGTTTCACTTTCAAGAAGCAATCGTCGTTTCTGCGACACCACCCAGCCGATTCCGAGAAAGGCAACCAGACGAATCGTGGTATTCCAAACAGCGTAAATCTCAGAAGAGTATTCGTGCCCGGAGAGGAAATCTGCCGCAAACCAAGTTAAGGCACTCAGCAAACTAATAACCACTGCATGCTCAAAACCCAGATACCATGCCGCGACAGCAACCGGACCGAAGTAAAAGACAAAAAAGCTAAGCTCGTAGCCCGTGGCCCAGTCGATAAAACCAAGCATGGCCACCCCCAGCACAGACGCAAAGAAACAGCCAAACGCTTTCATAGACTCAGCCTCAGGGCAGGACGTGTACCCCGTTATTACTTAGATTCGATCTGCGTATTCAAGATCCACGGATAACATTACATCGATACCCACTTCGCCGACAAATAAGTGGACTATTGAGCATTTGCTTAGGAGACATGCCCTATACATTTAGCAGTCGAAGTGTAAGCGCTGGCAATTGGTTTGCCTGCGAAAGCACTGATGCTGCGCCTTGTTGTAGAATCTGGTTTCTAACCAGTCGCGCAGATTCTGAGGCTACATCAACGTCCCTAATTGAACTTGCCGCCGTCGATACGTTTTCCCGTGACACAAAATTGTTACTGATTGCTGTCGAGATTCTGGCTCTCGCAGCGCCGATATTTCCACGCGACTGCGCCAGGGAAGAGGAGAGTTCTTTCATTTGTTCTAGCGCAACTAATGAACCAGAAACAGTCAAAAGGTTAAACTCGGCCATACCGGCAGCGGAAGTGGAGCCTTGGAAGTAGAGGTCGATTTCACTATCCCCTGCATCGCCGATCGCGACGTCAGGTACGCCGTCGTTGTTTAAGTCTCCGACAATGTGACTTTTCCAGTTAGTGAATGCTCCCAGAACCGTGGACCCACTAAAATTACCTGACCCGTCCCCAGTAAAAATTCGCGCCTCTAAACTGCCAGTAATATCAAGTGCTAAAATGTCCGTATTCCCATCTCCATTAAAATCTGCAACTGCTAAATCTCCAAAGCCGGTTCCATGAGTGAACTCGCTGGCGGCTGAAAATGTCATGTCTCCGTTACCTAGAGCAATTTCGAACTTTCCTCCCGCTGCTGCACTCGCCACATCAACAAAACCATCGCCGTTAAAATCTGCAAACGCGGCGTCGGGATCTCCGTATGTAAAATTGTATCCTACGCTTTCTGCGAAACCTCCTATTCCATCGTTTTCAAACATTGTTAATGTACCGCCACCGTCGTTATTCGAGACTGCGATGTCTAAATCTCCGTCGTTATCAAAGTCGAACGAATACGCCCGATTGCTATTGACAGTCCCAGAGCTGATAACGGTTTCACCTCCGAAAGTTCCGTCACCAACTCCGAGTCGAATCGCAAAATCGTCGTCTGTAAACGTGCTGGAATACGCTAAGTCTAGGATGTTGTCCCCATTGTAATCTCCAAAGGTAAGAGCGTTGTCTGCACCTGGCGTGAGCAAGCCGCCAAAAGTGCCGTCGCCGTTTCCCAACCTGATGTCGACCGAACCTGCTCCGTTACCAGTGCTAATCAAGTCTATATGATCGTCTCCATCCACATACGCAGCAAAAATCCATCGCCCCCCGAGCCCACTATAGGTACTCCCTGCGGAAAAGGTTCCGTCGGCGCTCCCAAGGAAGATTTCTGCTGATCCGGCGCTCGGAACTTCAATGATATCGTTATAGCCATCCTCATTGAAGTCTGCGATTGCACCTGCCCCGCCAGTACCTGAGACTAGCGATAGTTGACTCGACGTGAATGTAAGGTCACCGACCAGCCGCGAAGCAGCTCCTTCCAGCTCAGCCTGAATCCGTGAGTCCTCTGTGCTGCCAATTCCGACCTGCAACGACAGTTGCTCAGTCGATCCATCTAAAAGCTGGATATCGTTAAACGTCGTAGTTGCTGCGATACGTTCGTATTCCGACCGAAGTGCCTGAGCTTCGCCGTCAAGAGCCCTACGTTGAATCGACGAAAGCGTGCCGTTCGAGGACTGTTCGGCAAGTTCAGCAATCCTAAAAGCAATGTTTGATAATTCCGAAAGTGCACCCTCGGCAATATCCAGTGCACTTATGCCGTCGTTTGCGTTGCGAATTGCTGCTCCGTAGAGCCTTTCATCAGTTCTAAGAGATTCAGAAATCGCTAATCCGGCAGCATCATCACTCGCGCGATTAATGCGCAGTCCGCTTGAAAGTCTCGTGAACGACTCACTTAAGTCGGCACTGACTCTAGCTAATCCTCGCTGTACTCCCAGCGAAGGAATATTGCTGCCTAGCGTTAACTTCATTGCCCGTCCGTGGGTAAAACTAAACCGAATCCCACGCAGCACTCGCTCCAGACAAAGCAGTAGCGTGCCACTATATGGGTTTCATTATTAATATCGGTATCTTAGCGCATGTTCTGGAACAAATACTTGTGAGCTAACTATCCGCCATCACAATCAAAAACCTAGAAATCCCCCTCCTGTCCGCACAAGGGCTTTCATGAACAAAGTAAATGTTCGTTAATAGCTGAAGAGAGCAGGAAGTGCTCTTAAACTATACTGTGGGGCGATGGAAGGTTGGGTAAAACAAGGGATAAGTGCCTGCTGCGAAAGTTTACCTGTATTGCAGCGTAAGATAATAGTGCGATAACTTGGCGCCGATCGCCGCGTTAGAGAAATTAAATGAGCACAGCGACAGACCCCTCAACTTGGCTGGATAAATATGGTGACCTACTCTACGGGTTCGCTCTTAAGTCAGTCAAAAACCCCGACCTCGCAAAAGATTTGGTTCAGGACACCTTCGTGTCCGCCTTAGACAAACTAGATACCTTCAAGGGCGACTCCGCCGTCTCAACTTGGCTTACTGCTATACTCAAGAACAAAGTAGTCGATCACTATAGGAAAGCGTCAACTCGCACGACATCCTCAACTGACAACTTAGAGGAAGTGGTAAACGCGCAGTTTAACTCCTTCTCAATTTGGCGGGTTTTCGTCCCAAACTGGGCGAGGGACCCCGAAGAAGCTGTCGAGCACGCTAGTTTTATCGAAACCCTAAAGGATTGCTTGAAGAAACTCCCCGAACTCTCGCGGCAAGCACTAGAGCTTAGAACCATGGAAGGCGCTAAAACGGCTGATATCTGTAAAATTCTCGATATCAGACCGTCAAACTTGGGTGTAACAATTTACCGTGCCCGAATGGCTTTGCGAACTTGTATGGAGCGCAACTGGCATAATGACTGAAATCAATAGCAATTTTGCCGGGGAAGCCGAACAATGCAGCGAACCACACGGATTCTTTTACCGCTTTACATGTAAGTATTACACAGAGAAGGCAATCGAACGCGAAGACTCACCCCTTTCCTTGTCAGACAGCATCTTTTTTCGTCTGCACCACGTTATTTGCACGTTCTGTCGGCGTTTCGCCCGGCAACAGAGGGCAATTAGAAAGGGAATTGAAGTAATATTTTCTGACCAGGATACGGAAAGACTTCCTGAAAGCGCGCGAAATGAAATAAATGCAAGTTTAAAGTCAAAACTTACGAACGGTCCCTTCTAAAAGTAATCAGAATTTCGCCGACGTTAAGCCCGAACTTACTCATCTTGATACGATTAATGACTAATGAATCGTCAATTTTCCACATCCAGTCATCAAATCCCAAAGTCCATTCCGAGCCGTCAGCGACTACTTTCATATCGTATCGCCAGTTGATAGCTTTGCCTACGCTTCTTCCTCGAGCAGATCCAACAATATCCTGCATTCGGCCACTATAATTTATAACATTATCAGCGCCTGATTTAGCATCTATCTTCCACTGCTTTTCTGACTCTTCACCATCGCTGTATTTAAAGGATTCGTGCAAAACCAGCGTGTCGACACCGTTCCATTCACCTTTAATGACTACACGAAATTCCCGCACCAGCTTTCCCGAGCGGTCGAAGACGAGCCCATCCCCCACTACCGTTCCATCGAAGAACTCTTCCATTACTAGGGGCGGAGTAGTTTCAGCATAGTCGCGGATCGAGACCGAAGAGCAACCAGCCAAAGTAAGAACCAGGAAGAACAAGAATCGAGCTGTATTCATGTCCGTCGGACGGACATGGCGTGGAATTATTACTGAAAATTTTCAGACTAACGCTGTAAAAAGTAGTTTCTTGGGGCGTCAGACCTCGGTAAGGAGAAAATATGGAGCTTTTTTATAACCTTCTGCCCCCTTTGGCCTTCTCAGCCTCCCTCATGCTCGTTTTGTGGGTAGAGCAGTGCATGAACGAAGATGCCAGCGTAGTGGATGCTGCTTGGGCCTTCTGTATTGGTCTTGCTACCCTTTATTACTGTTTCTCAGTTGATGCCCCGCTGGTGCGCAAACTGGTAATTGGCGGTCTCGCCGTAATTTGGTCTTCACGTTTAACTTACTATCTACTAGTAGACCGAGTTATCGGCAAAGCCGAAGATGGACGCTACCGAGCTCTGCGCGAGCACTGGGGTGAGCGTGCGAACCTTTATCATTTCTTCTTTTTCCAGGCGCAGAGTCTTCTCGCTGTTTTTCTGTCTGCTACTTTCTTAATTCTTCTTAATAACCCAACTCCACATATTACCGTTGGCGAGTGGGCGGCAGTACTGCTTTGGATAGTAGCTTTGACGGGTGAAATCATAGCCGACTCCCAGTTAGCAAAGTTTCGCGCGAATCCGATTAATAAAGGGCAAACTTGCAACATAGGTTTGTGGAAATTCTCTCGTCACCCAAACTATTTCTTCGAATGGCTTCTGTGGGTGTCTTACGCGATAGCTGGTGTGTTCGGAGGGTCTAGCTATGGCTTTCTGACCTTAATTCCGGCTGTCGTAATGTATATTTTTGTCACTCGTATATCAGGTATTCCCTACACGGAACTTCAAGCGGTCAAAAGCCGCGGAGAGTCTTACAGAAGATACCAGTCCCAAACCAATGCGTTCTTTCCCTGGTTCCCTAAGGAGGCATAGTGAGCAGCTTAATTTCCATCGCAGAAAAAGGTTATATCCCCGATGTTCTTGTTCGCTTAGGCATCCGCTCCCTGCTTTGGCAGCGGCTGCGCGAAATTGGAGAGACGGCTGACGAACAATCCTTTCTTGAGTCAATGCAGTCTGAGCCGATAGCTGTCGAGCAAGATGCGGCAAATAGCCAGCACTACGAACTCCCCGCAGAATTCTTCGATATTGTGCTTGGACCAAATAGAAAATACAGCGGCTGCCTCTGGGAGGACGACGTTAGCGATCTACGGCAAGCCGAAAGGAAATCCTTGGAGCAAGTGGTCGAGCGTGCTGAGTTAAAGGACGGCATGAACATCTTGGAACTGGGCTGCGGATGGGGTTCACTTACACTGTGGATGGCCAAAGCCTTTCCTGCCGCTTCAGTTACCGCTGTTTCAAACTCAGCTCCGCAGCGGTTGTTCATTGAGAATGAATGCAAAGCCCAGGGATTAAAGAATGTAAAGATCATTACTGCTGATGTTGCCAAACTGGAGTTAGTTGACTCATTCGATAGGGTTGTCTCAAT
>JAGRAN010000290.1 GCA_020434585.1 Bdellovibrionales bacterium | reverse complement strand
AAACTATGCCCTCGTTATCGGATGCAGCCGAGGGGGATGCTGAACTTTTGGGGGCTATGCTGCTGCGCGCCGCGAAGCTTGCTTCCGATCAAGGCATCGCAGAAGACGGATACCGCGTTGTGATAAATACGGGCGGCTGCGGCGGACAAACTGTATTTCAGCTTCACATGCACTTGCTTGGCGGTCGAGATTTCACTTGGCCGCCCGGCTGAACGAACAGGAGATGGTATGGATCAGGTAGTATCCTGCAATATAGAAGATTTTATCGCGACTCTCACAATTGAACGCGAGTCTGCACTTAATGCACTGAACGAGGCGGCCTTAAATCAGCTTCGTGAGCATATCGGGCAGTTGGCTGAAAAGTCGTTTGCCGAAGTTCGCGTGGTCGTGCTGAAGGGAGCTGGCGAAAAGGCGTTTGTGGCAGGAGCTGATATTAAACTTATGCAGCAGGCGTCTGAAGCAGACCTGCGGCGCTTCATCGCTTTGGGCCAAGAAGTTATGAGTGGACTGGAGCAGCTGCGTCAACCCGTCGTTGCGGCTGTGCAGGGTTTCGCAATCGGCGGCGGGATGGAGCTGGCTCTTGCCGCGGATATAATCGTGGCCAGTAAAAAGGCGAAATTTGGACAGGCTGAAACGAACTTGGGTTTGATTCCAGGATTCGGCGGCACGCAGCGACTCGCGCTGCGCAGTGGTATCGGTTCGGCTCGAGCGCTGATCTTCGGCGCCGAAACAATTTCCGCTGAGGAAGCGCATCGCCTACATATTGTGGATTATCTGGTTGAGCCGGACGAGCTGGATTGGAAAGTTGCTCAAGTTGTGTCAAATCTCTTGGCTAAAGGGCCGCTAGCAATTTCTGCAGCAAAACGTGCGATTCAGCACCCATTTAGGCAAACGCTGAGCGAAGGCCTTGAAAACGAAGTCGAAGAGTTTGTCTCGCTGTTTGGGTTCAGCGACACCAAAGAAGGACTTAATGCGTTTGTAGAAAAACGCAAGCCGCAATTTCGAGGAGAATAATGATCGACGCAAATTCGTTTGAGCTAACTGAGGAAGAGCGCATGGTACAGAGCACTGCGCGTGAGTTTGCGCAGCGCGAAGTCGCTCCACTCGCTCGCAAGATCGATCACGAGCACTACTTCCCCAAGGAACTGATTCCGAAACTCGGCAGCGTTGGTTTTATGGGAGTCAATGCACCGGCTGCGTTTGGCGGCTCTGAAATGAATAATGTGTGTTACGCAATAATCATCGAAGAACTGGCTCGGGTCTGCGCAAGCACTAGCGTGATTGTAAGTGCTCATAATTCGCTCTGCCTTTGGCCGATCACCTCGTTTGGCACGGATGAGCAGAAGAAAAAATATGTCCCCAAGTTATCTTCTGCTGAGTGGATCGGATGCTTTGCTCTCAGTGAGCCCGGAACCGGCAGCGACGCCGCAAGGCAGACCTGCATGGCGGTCAAAGAAGATGGAGGCTGGCGCGTTAACGGCGTAAAAAACTGGATTACTAATGGACCTGTCTCAGATGTTTGCGTGCTGTTTACGATGGAAGACGCCGCGGCAGGGCACAAGGGTATCACAGCTTTCATCGTTGATATGAAAACAACCAGCGGAGTCTCTCTTGGCAAAAAGGAAGAGAAGCTCGGGATATGCGGTTCTCCAACTTCTAGCATTATCTTTGAAGACTGCTTTTTGCCGGAGTCTCAGCTGCTCGGCAAAAGCGGCGAGGGATTTAAAGTTGCGATGAAGACCTTGGACGGCGGACGGTGCGGAATTGCGGCTCAGGCTGTGGGAATCGCGCGCGCTGCTCTTGAGGATTCTGCTCAGTACGCCTCGGAACGTAAGGCCTTTGGCAAGCCAATAGCAGAACATCAGTCGATTCAAAACTACTTAGCCGATATGAGCTGCAGCATCGATGCCGCTCGACTGCTAACTTGGAGTGCTTGCCGCCGCAAGGACGCAGGAGTTCCATACAGTCGCCAGGCGGCACAAGCAAAGCTATTCGCGTCAGAAACAGCAATGGCATCTACCGTTAAAGGAGTGCAGATTCACGGCGGATACGGCTTTGTTAAGGAGTTCAACGTTGAGCGCTACATGCGTGATGCGAAAATTACTGAAATTTACGAAGGTACGAGCGAAATCCAGCGTCTAGTAATTGCTGCCAATTTGCTTAAAGAAATAAACGGTTAGCCGCCCTTAAAGCAGCGGGCCAATGACTCGCTTAGCCTGCAGAGCGCGAAATCCATACCACGACAACAGCGTGCCGTCGACGAGATGGATGCGCTTGTCGCTTGCGGCAGGAATCGGCAGCTTCGCTAAAGCTTCCGCATCGCGTTTATCGAACAGATAGGGCTCGGATGGAAGCAAAATGCATTCGGGGTTCTGCTCGATAATCTCAGCTTCTGAGACTTTGGGGTAACGAGTGTCGTTACGCATGGCGAAGATGTTCTGGCCGCCGCAT
>JAGRAN010000289.1 GCA_020434585.1 Bdellovibrionales bacterium | reverse complement strand
ACGTTTCCGGAAGTAAAAACCTTGCCGTCGTGAAGCACAATAACTGAATCGGCAAGCCGTTCAACCACTTCCATCCGGTGCGAGGACAATACGACGCACATTTCGTTGGATTCGTTTTTAATAATGTCAGCTAGGTATTTCGTCTGCAGAACATCAAGTCCGTCGAACGGCTCGTCAAACAAGAAAAGTTTTGGGGACGTCAAATATCCGACTACAGTTTGTACTCTTCTGCGCTGCCCCTTCGAGAGCTCCCGTCCTTTCCTGCCGAGCAGGGGACCGATTTGAAACAAATCGATAAACCGCGAGCCTTCCTTTAGATAATAATTTCCATCACGCTGCTTCAGCCTGCACCACAACTTGATGTAGCTCTCAACAGATATGTCCTCAAAGACTGAACCATTCTCTGGCGAGAAAGCCATGTGTTTCTCGGGAATCAAAGCGTGTTCAGCTGCGTTGCCGCAACTTCGGGTCACACTCAAGCTGCCAGTGCGCGGTGAGTGTAGGCCGAGAATAGCTTTGATCAAGGTAGACTTCCCAGATCCGTTGTGGCCGATTATCGCGAGTATTGTGCCGCTCGCAGTCAAATCACCGCACTCCAGGGCCACCGTGTCCCCGTAAGCAAGCGTGAGCTGTTTCGAGCTCAGTCTTAAAATATTTGGAGCTGCTGTGTCGACCACTATAGCTCCTCTAGATGCGCCGCAAACCANNCGCGCATTCATGTGTAGTAAAAATACTAGTAGCAGCGCCGAAAGCAGAGTGTGCGCAACAACAACTCGTGAGTCTAGCGCCACTAGGGGTGTGAGGATAATCGGACACATGCCGACGACCGGCATAACTTCGATTGCCCGCTGAACGATGCGGACGGCGTCCTGATTAAAAAACAGGGCGGCGAACCAGCATGATGCTCCGAGTAGGCAGGCCGTTAGCGGCACATACTTGTATAAGAAGCTGGTCCAAGAGTGACGGTGTTTTAGATCTGCAATTGAACCAATCAGCGTCAGCGCTGCCATGCTGACNNAGCACAGCGATACACCAAAGCGCCAACAGCGGCCAATCCGTTTTCAGTGCATCGACTGTTGATTTATCAACCGTGCGCGTAAAAAAGAACAAAGTTGCAGGCACTGCCGCAATTAAAAAGCAAATGACTCGTATGACTGTAACCATCCAGAGTGAAAGGTAAAACGTGCGTTTGCCGCAAGCCGCAACTAATGGCAGCAGAGCTCCACTGCGAGCAAAGTAATCGAGCACTCTACGGTGAGCGCGCAACATAAGCCATAAGGTGACCACAATTAAGGACGCCACGTTGAGCACAAGAGCGGCGATTCCTTCATTGCCCTTAAGCGCCAGCGGCTGACTCAGTCCCGGAGAAATAATATAGGGAAGACCCTGGACGTTCTCGACTTTCTCGCGCTCCTCCAACGCGTACACTCGGTACTGGCGCAAAGATTGTGTGAAGGCTCGATCAGATGACATAAAAACAAGAAATCCGAACAAACCTTTAATGTAAATTTTTGGCTCTGCGCCTCGGAGGTCAAGCTGCAGCTCAGATTCGCACTGCCGGCAGATATGAATCTGACGCAGGTTGTTCTTAAAAAAGCCGATCATTTCAGCTGGATTGACCGCACTTGGGTTTTCGCTGAGGACAGTCAAATCAACTGACTCGATTCTGCAATTTGGACTTCGTGGCTGCTCCGTTTCCCAAACGCAAATTTGCGGAGGAGGCAGGGGGCGATGCGAGCCGTACAGAAAATACCGAATTGCATCGTGCTCTTTTTCTGTTTCAAGCTCGTCTTCAAGCTCGGTGCTGGTTTCAGTTGAGACCTTGGTAAAAAGTGCAGTAAACGAAAGCTGCACGATAATCATGAACATACCGATTACCAGCGGCCAAAGAATAAGATAGGCAAAGAGCCGCGGGACCCGAACAAATGAAAAAGCGAGAGCAATCGGATTCATCGCGCCTCGGGATACAGTGCGTAAACAGACTTAAATCAAAGTTCTCCCACGTTTTTTCCGGGAAGGCCAAATTTCATTCCAGTTAAATCAAAGATTTGCCGACAGTATATAGGTCAGTGTCATGCGTTTCTCGTTCGGGTATCTCGGGCGGTTTTCACGAGATAAGGGTACGGTTTGGGGCGGTTGAGGCCGCTGTTGGGACATATGCTTGGGACGATTAATGAAATTATCGGCGAAGGTGCCAGGGCATTTAAGGCCAGTGCGCGGCGCTCCAGCTTCCAGTTGGGGCTTCAACTAGGAAATCTAGACAGAAAGCTGCGCGAATTTGCGCAAACGGCGAAGGAATCCAACGGCTGGGATGACGTCTCAGGAGAGATTCAACGGATCGTCGATCAACTTGATAATGTTCGCGAATCGATTGAGAAGGCAGCGGGCTCGGTGCGGGGACCATTAGCATATGATGAGCAGGCAGTACTTCCGAGCCGAGCCAATCGCGGTTTGGAGCAGAGACAGAACGAACGCAAGCTTATTAAGAGCCGAATCGTAGAGCGAAGAGAACGTACGTTGAAGCGTTCCGTTATTCACGGTGCCGTCTCGATGGAAATAGTTAGAGATATTGGTACCGCATGGCAGCGTAGGGCGGGTTTTGGAGATCCTGCCGCGTATCGAGTTGCTGAGCGCTTGCTGTCCGAGGGGGTCGATGTCCCCGTGGTAGCGCAGAAAGTGAGCTTGCCCGTGCGCGAGATCGATCGAGTGCACCAGGAGATGGTCGCCGAAATTCGCAAGGAAATCGAATCAGAACTACAGGCAGAGCGCGAACGTGAAATGGCAGCGATTCCCTTGCTGCCTGCGCCGATAGAAGTAGAACTAACTTCAGCGATTGAAGTAAGCGCGCAGGCAAGCCGCAGCGTAATTGAGCTGGCATCGTTCGAACCAATAAATCTGAACTCTACTTCGCTCGAGCAAATGATTTTCGAGCGTAAACAGGTAGTATTGTAGGGGTCCTCCCTGCAAAAACTTTCTCCTAAATTTGACCAGTCAATCGAGGTCGGGTACGCTGTTGTATTGGCTGAATTCTTCCTTTTGAGGGCAACATGATCCAACTAACCGCCGCTCCGGTCCTTATTGCTATAGTTTGCGTCCTAGCCGGATTTTTGATCGGCATGTCATTTTCCAGATCGAGATTTCGCTCGAAGCTGCGGGATGCTGAGCGGGTAATTCGCACTGAGTTGGAGCGTGAGCGCGAGGAGCTATCCGAAGCGGTCCACCAGCATCTAGGAAGTGTGCGCAAAGTCCTTTCAGACGCCCTCGAAGCCCACGACAAAGCAACCGAAGTTGTCCACAAGCAGCTTACCCGACCGATAGACATGCCTCGTCTTGACGTACTCGAGTCGGGCCAGCCAGCAAGAATCGAGACCAGTTCTGAACACACCTCAAGCGAGAGCTCCGAGAGCCAGCTCGATATGCTCGACTCATTAGAGCATTCAAACGAGCAGCAAAACCTCTCTGAGCAGTCTGAGTCGCACGAGGACCAGTCCGTAAGTGAAGAAGACTCCGTCGAAACAGAAGATGAAACTCTCGCAGGGAATAGGAATTTG
>JAGRAN010000288.1 GCA_020434585.1 Bdellovibrionales bacterium | reverse complement strand
CAGATTTAAATTCGCACAGCGATGCACACATCTACCGCTCCTACCTACAAGATGCCACTTCAAGGAAGCGCCCCGAAGGCGAATGGGAGCTTGGAGCAATTTGGAACGAAATCCGAGTTTACGGAGTGCTCATCGGCTGCTATCCACTCCCGTTCGTATACAACGGTTACAAGAAAGGAAACGAAGAATGTTTCTTCGACACTCTTCAGAAAGAAGACGATAAAAACATCTGGGGCTGGACCGAACAGTTACAATACCAATCAGTGTGGCGGATCCCTGACCTTTCCGCATTAATTGGAGGAACAGAAGGCCTTCAGCGATATATGATGAGCTCTCCTGCTGTACTGATGGGGCTGCAAATTACCCCAGAAGATTTTGGCGAATCGCCGTACGACGAGGCTACTGGTAGCTACGGCCCGACCGGATCGATGCCATATCTTGAAAGTTATCTGCGAAACGCTACCTGCGCCTCGTATAGAGCACGACAATCCCTCACCGGAGGCTGGAACGAGTATCGAGACCTAATGCCGGCGCTTGGGATATCTCCCGCGAGCAACTTTCTTAAGCGAAACTGCTATCGCGGCGGGGGTCAGTTATATCCACTTACCGGTTCACTCAGCGGCCACCACTCAAGCATGGAGTCCGGTGCTCTTTTGGCTCGTCGGGCAATCGAGTTAATGACCCGAGTTGAGCCGCTACTCGAAAAGCCGGAGCAGCCCCTCCCTAAATTCGCCGACGGACTGCTCGGAGACGACAGTGTCGATAAGTTGCAAATGATCTCTCCAGCGAAGAGTAGGTGCATGCGCATGGAGGACATTAACGACCGCAGTATGCGCGGCATATATCCCAAGGATGGCAATCCGGATGACAACGGCAGCAAACGTTTCTTATATTGGAACAAGCGCATTGCCTGCACCTGTCCCTACCGCGGCAACATGTGGCCGCAGGACGAACGCTTTCGCGTCTTCGGCTGGGGCTGCTACAGGTTTCCCTACGCTGACATCTTCAACCCTACACCGGGAATCGCTGGCGCAATACTTGGGATAGATAAAGACGACGCAACTGGTGACTTCTATAAAGGTGATATACATGGAACAAGTTACGGTGGTTGGCCCGCGGCCGCGGCAGATTTTGCTCAATCCGCCGCTAAGTTATTCCCGTTTATTCCGTAGGACGAGGCAATTACTTGTTTGAATCTCATGGTAAATAAGGATTCTCAAATTGGTGTAATTTGCGTCATTGCATGCATGCTGACTGTTCTTCCGGTGCAGGCTGAAGATAGTCTTGATGTTCGCGGTGGTGTGTTCGGTGGAACTACTGCGTCTCAAGGACTATTTGAGCAGGTTCCAAAAATCAAAAACTCTGGCCACATTTCTCCAAGAACCAGGTCCGAGTATAAACTTCCCAAGAAGGGGCCTTCCCAGAAAAAGATCAAAGAACTAGAAGCTGCGTTGCCAGACTCCGGGCATACCTTTAAAGTTTCGCAAGAAGCACTTAATGCGAAGGTGAAGAACGTAAGCCCAGCAACCATGCCACCTTCAGGCAACAATGCAGCAATGCTGCAGAATGCACAAAGAATAATGGGCCAAGCGCGCTCAATGCTGATGCGCAGCGAAAGCCCAGTTCAACGCTCAACATTCGGATTTCGCGAACCGGAAGTAGTTCACTCACCGCCACCGAAAGCAGTCAATTCGCCTCCGAAAACCACTTTGCCAGCCAAATCAGAAAAATCGTCTCAGCCTTACCGCGCCGAGTATTCGAAAGAACCAGCCGCATTAACTCTAATAGTTGAGGGTACCGACGCTAAACAACTTGCCGATGCGGTGGAGCAGCTAACCAAGATTCAGAAGTTCAGCAAACTGGCTGGAGCGCAGATAGTGATGCTCAATTATGAAGCGGTCCTAAGAAGTACGCCGGAGCCCGTGCTCAATTTTCGCTCCAAGGCCGAGGCGAAAAAATTTCTTGCGGAGAAGAACAATCGAAACAATCCAATCACGCCAGCCGAATACGAAAAAAAAGCAGAGCAGATGCAGTTGCTTGAGAATGCCAAATTTCATCCGTCAAGTATAGTGACAGTAGATAAGTTGAAGAATCAGT
>JAGRAN010000287.1 GCA_020434585.1 Bdellovibrionales bacterium | reverse complement strand
CGAGCGGTCACGGCAATGATCGAACGCGAGCAAAGCGGAGCCCCTCATGAGACGATTCTTGTTGTTGACGGTTCAAGCGGTCAGAACGCGCTTCAGCAAGCACGACAGTTTAACGAAGCTGCGAAACTCACCGGCGTGATAATCACCAAATTGGATGGAACTCCTAAGGGTGGAATAGTTGTTGCGATTCGCAAGGAGTTGGGGATTCCCGTTCGCTATATTGGCATCGGTGAGGGATTAAGTGATTTGCGTAAGTTTGACGCGGCAGAGTTCGCAAAAGCTTTGTTCGCTGGACAGATAAGTACGGATCCTGCCGTAAGTGATAAACCTTTTCGCTCGGCCAAACGTACGCGTCGCGCCTAAGAATTGCTACAAAACGATTCAATAGCGGCGAATTCCTTATTAGCGCCGACGGTATTCATTGTTGTCTTTTGCCAACTTTTCGCGGCTAAGCTAAAAATGACGGCTGTTATATGTATAGAGGGCTTTGCGCCCGGTAGATGGAGCTAAGAGATCAATGAAAAAACTTGTCGTGCTTCTTACGCTGCTGTTCGCAGTTAATGCGTCTGCAGAAAATCTTCAGGATACGGTTGAGCTGATGCGCTCCGACCTACGCACTGAGAAGAAAGAAATTATTGCTGCTTCGATGAATCTTTCTTCTGAAGAGTCTGCAAAATTCTGGCCGCTCTATCAGAAGTTTGAAATGGAAATGGTTAAAATTGGCGACCGTCAGCTGAAACTGATTGATGACTATGGCAAGACTTTTCAGAGCATGAACAACAAGAATGCATCTGACTTGACCAAGCGCGCTCTTGAAATTCAAGAAGATCAATTCGAAGCGCGACGCAATTTTACTTCAACTCTGCAAAAAGAAATCAACCCAGTTATTGCTGCTCGGTTCCTGCAGATTGAATCCCAAATTACTCGACTGGTAAATGCGCAAATCGCTTCGCAAGTGCCGCTAGTTAGAATGCCGATGAAAAAGCAGGGCTAAGCTGTAGTTTCTATCGGACAAAAGGCACCCTCCGGGTGCCTTTTTTTTTGAGGGCCTGTCAGGCGGATGGTGATCCTTTTGAAGAACCTGACAGGGGCTTCTCGCTGGCGCGGGGAGCGTGATGCTCGTCCTAGCTGCGCGACGTCGGGCAGCTGAGGCTCTCCATCGTGATCGACGCAGCGATACGGGCGCCGGAGATGTTGGCCGCGAAGGGACCAACCACCGGAGCCGCGTGAACGCCGTGAAGGAACACGCAGGAGTTGTAGCCCCACTGCAAGTTGTCCTGAAGCACCGGGCGGCCGTTCTCGTCGAAGGGCAGTCCAGCGGCGCGAGCGCTGCCGGTCAGCCACGACGGAAGCTCGGGAGTCATGCCGGTTGCGAGGACTGACACGTGCGAACGCAGTGTCGATCCATCGCGCCTGATGACCTCGATGCCGTCCGGGGTAGGAACCAGCGCTTCGACATTGCAGACGAAGTGCTCGATTCCTCCAGCCGAAACGAGACGTTCGATGCGTTCGAGCTCCCACGGGGGCACCGTGCCTCGGTCTCCGTGCTTGCGCAGAACACCGAAACGTTCGGGCCACGCGCAGGAGCAGAGCACGCGGTGGCGAGTCTCGTGGTCCTTCCAGTAGTCCGAGCCTTCACCTGCGCCGCCGCTGAGGGGGCGCCGGGTGAGCAGCAGGACTTTCCTTCCGGATTCCGCGATCGAACATGCCACCTGAGCCGCCGTGATGCCGCCGCCGATGACCGCGACCACTTCACCGCCGGGGAGCTCGCGGAGCTCGTAGTCCCGGTCGAAGATGTGGCTGATTCGCGGATCGTGGCCACGCAGTGCACGAGCCCAGTCCGGGTAGAACGGGGCGCTCTGGCCGAGGCAGAGGTGAACACGTTCGGCGCGAACGATCCCCTGGTTTGTGTTGATGTGCCAGCGGCCGTCGACGAGCGAGAACCAGACCGCACGTGCCGTAAGCGTCAGATCCACCATGCGGTGGTATCCGACGACGTAGCGCGTGTGGTCGAGGAACAGCCCGACGGTCGGTCGTTTCGAGGCCGTGCGAAGGTCGCCTTCACGACGCTCGCGCTCGACGAACGCGGTGAACGAGGACTCGTCGCAGCCGCAGTGGTCGCCGAGGCCCGAGCGGAGATGCTCGGTCACGCAGTCCTTGAAGCGCTCCTCGAGGACCGCCAGCGGCGTCCCGTTTGGGTCGATGATGCAAATCTCATCGGGCCCGACGATCGAATGATGCAGAGCGAACGCCGTGAAGGTGATGCCCTGCATACCGCCGCCAATGACAGCGACTCTGACGTCACGGACGATCTCGTCGTGGCGCATGTGTTAAGCCTCCTCTGCCTAACAAGGTATGGTTCCAGTTAATGGTTAAACGTTAGGGGGAGGTCGGAACCTGTATCCATCCGCCCAACGGCCGGCACAGTTCGGCCGGTCGCTGGGCATAAGCAGCTTCTTCTCTTAGGCAGAGACTCAAAGAGCCAAAGCGGTAAAGACTAGCAAATCACTAGGAATAGGCAAGCCTACGCTGTGTTTTCAGCGACTTAGATGGTCGCTCCAGGGCGGGAAGTTCAAGGTCAAACCATGATACTAGCCGATGTGTAGCAGCTAATCCAGGTGGACTGCTTACTGACTCGAGTGATTCTTGCCGCTGCAAGCACGTTTTACAGCTTTCTCCATGTCAGCAACAAACT
>JAGRAN010000286.1 GCA_020434585.1 Bdellovibrionales bacterium | reverse complement strand
CCGGGTCGTAAACGGAAACAATACTTTTGCCGGAATAGTCGCACGTCCGCTTGTGCAAGCCGAAATGCGGCCAAAACGGGGTTAAGGTGCGGAAGGTGTTTTCGGCTGTCGAAAAGCTGTTCATCGTAAGTTATCAGACCGCTGGCAAACAAACTCGGAACGTTGAAACTTGCTCAAGCATCACTGCGCAGCATAAACCCTTGGCTAAAAAAAAACCAGGAACTGTCAAAAAGCGGCAGACCGGTTTCTGCGAATACTTCGCTTCCAGTCTGCCGCCGCTAGGTAATCTGATTTTAGCTATTATTAGTGTGCCAGCGGGTCGATTCCACGCCTGCGAAGTTCACGCAGCTCATCACGCGCCTCGCGCGCCTCCTTTGCGCACTTGGACTCATCGTAGTCATTGGCCTCCATGCACTCTACGTAGTCGACGATATCAGGGTCATCCAGCAACTGTTCGTCCGTGCGGTCACGCTTTGGGATCATCCAATACGGCTTTTTAATGCCAACCCGAATCGGACCGACATTAACGTCAATCAGATCCCGATCCTGCAACGAGAGCATATCCAGCTCGTACTGCAGCAATGCATCGTCATCAGCAGAGCTGTTTGCAGCGTAAGAGTATTCAGGGTTTACCAGGTGAATTGCAGCGATGAATGCGCTTGAAAATATAATAGAAAGCGTAAACGCTTTAGTCGTTTTCACAGTTTGTCTCCTCAATTTACAACCAAATAACAGAAGCTTTGGCCTAGAGGAGATTCCCCACATCTCCGACAAACTGTGTCCTCTTAACCACACAACCTCAACATTGACTGTTATGACCAGACGCCAGTCAGTGTGCCTCAAAAAAAACTCTATGAACGCAAGTTGCTGATTTCTTACAGGGAAAAGAAGACTAACTCCGCACGAGCTAGGTAGGGCCGTCGGGGAAACTGATGATAAACGTCGTGCCCGCTCCGACCTGGCTTTTCAACTCAATCGTGCCGGAGTGCGCGTCTACGATGCTCTTGGTTACGAAAAGCCCAAGCCCCGTGCCTTCAACGCCGGTGTGCTTATCAAGTCTAGTATAGCGATCAAACAAATGCGGACGCGCTTCAGGTTCGATGCCGCTGCCGTTGTCGGCTACAGTTATCAAAACAGTTCGGTCACCACGCTTCGCCTGGAGCAAAACCCTTCCACCTTTGGGAGTATATTTAATCGCATTACTTACAAGGTTGGCGAGAATTCTTCGGATGCCTAACTTGTCCGCATAAACGTCCAAGTTTTCGTCGCTCAGCTCCGTGTCTAGTTCGATAGACTTATCACGAGCCATCGAGCGGTAATCTAAAATCACATCCTCAAACACCTCCGCCACAGAGATCCAGTTCGGCCGCACAATCAGCACGCCGTCCTGTATTCTTCTGGCGCTGAGCAGCTCATCAATCAGCGTCACGCAAGTACGCGCGCACGAGCCAATTCGATTGATCATTTCCTCAGCCTTGTCCGCCGCGGGGCCGTTCTCGTCGTTAAGCAGCTCAACTGACGTAAGGATTGCGCCCAGCGGGCCTTTTAAGTCGTGCGAAGTAGTCGAAAGCACATCTCGCTGGAAGCGTTCCTGGGCCTTTTTATCCGTAATATCTCGAGTCCAAATCACAAAGCGTCTGATATCCAGCGCCGCACTCTCGCTCGCTCGCCCGATGAGTGTCGAAGTCAGCATCATCTCATAGAAAGTCGGCGCATCGTCTTCATTTTCGGCAACGCAAAGTTCGAATCGCAAAACCGTATCCGCATCTTCGTTGACAAACACAGAAGCTAGCTGCGCTGCCGCTTCTTCGTTTTTCGCACTTAGCGCAGTTACAATATTGCGAGATTCAGGCTCGTCAACGCGGCCAGCAAGCTGCTCATATAACTTTAGAAAGGACTCATTCGAAAAGACTATTCCACCCTCGCGATCAACGACTGCCATGCCATCGGGAGAGCTGCGAACGGCAGCTGCAAAGGCATCGCGCTCAGCTCGCACTTGTAATTCTCGCATCTGCTGAAGCTTGCGCCTAGCGCAGCGAGTAATAACAAGATTTACGCGCTCGGCGAATGAATGATCAAACGCCTTAACCATGTAGTCCCAGGCACCCGCGCGCATAACAGTCACAGCGTCGTTTAGGTCGCTAGAGCTGGTCATTACAATCGTTGGTAATCCAGGGCGTGCAGATCGGATCGTTTCAAGAATTCGCAGTCCATCCATATCCGGCAGGCGCAAGTCACAGAGAACGAGCTCGGGCAAAGTGCTGCTGAGCAGCTTAAACGCTTCTTCGCCAGTGGGGGCGTGATGGACTGTTCCGACAACGCCGCGCAGCGCTCGCGCAATCAGCTTTGCGTGGCTCGGTTCGTCCTCGATCATCAGCACATTCGAAAACAATGCCGCCGTGTCGAGCTGACCGTCCTCTACGTCAAATGGACCATCGGTAGGTTCTGACATTCTTCTTCCCGGCTAAGGGTCTAAACTTATTTAAGATGCACTGAATTACCAAGTCTGTGCACTCAGCCGTCAAACAGCAATTTTCTTTTCGCTGCGCGAGAGGCTATCTTGCGCAAGAGTCGCGCGGGCGTTCTTACAGCAAACAAGGGAATGAATATGGTAAAGCCGGATCACTGGATTAGGAATTGGGGCAGAAGCGGCGGGGTCGAACCCTTTCACGAGGAGCAGGTTAATCCAGCCAGCTACGACATAACCCTTGGAAATCACTGGATTTGCCCAACCAGAGAGCCTGAAGAATTCACTGCTGATGAGATTGTTTTGTTCCCTGGCGAAGTTGTTTTGGCCACCACCAAAGAACATGTCCACCTACCCCGCGACGTTGTTGGCGACTTAAAGCTGAAGAGCTCCCTGGGTCGGCTCTGGCTGAACCATAGCCTAAGTGGCTGGATTGATTGCAATTTCCAAGGGCAAGTCACCTTAGAGCTGCAGAATCTCGGTCCTTACCCCCGTCGACTAACCACTGGAATGCGGGTTGCACAGATAGTCTTCTACCAGATGAGCGAGCCGCCTGAGGTTGCATACGGCGAAGGCAACACTGGTCATTACCAGGGGCAGTCGGGTGCTACTCGCTCATGGTCAGAGGAGTTTTTTCCGGCGGTAATGCATTCTCCGCGAGAAGGCGCAAAAAAAGGATAGAGCTTCGTATAAACTACGAGATTTTTAATTTCTCATCTTCTTGATAAACAATTATTTGTGGTGTATAGTAGCCGCCGTTAACGCAATGCTAACACGCTGCTGGAGGTTTGCACCGTGGACTCATCCGTTGCCAAGCCCAAGTCCGACCGACAGTATTGGACCGTCCAAGACATCATAGACAAAATGTCTTCGTCGAAAGTCGTTGTGTTCAGCAAGGGCACTCGCGAAGATCCGCGCTGTGGCTTCTCGGCCAAGGCCTTCGATGAACTTGCCGGGATCAGCGATGACGTAGAAATCGTCAACGTATACGAAGACAAATCCATCATCGCGGCCCTGCGCACTGTTACGGGACGCAAGGCCCTGCCGATAGTCGTCATCGACGGTAAGGTGGTCAGCTGCTCTGACGATCTACCTAAGATGCTGAAGAGCGGCAGCTTAAGAGCGCAAGTCGAAAAGATATACTCGTCTAACTAAACGAACACCTCTGCTCACCTCGCATGATTTAACTATAATTTTGCCTGACAGCCCTGACGTAGTATGTGATCTTGCTAGCTATGGGCACTAATAATTCTCCGCTGCGAATTCTTGTTACCAACGACGACGGTTGCCGTTCGCCGTTTCTTGTTCCGCTGATTAACTCCCTAAAAGCGCTTGCCTCGTCGCCGGAAGTCCGCGTCGTCGTTCCGAACAAAGAGCAAAGCTGGGTAGCTCAATCAATCAGTCGATTCGATCCCTTAAGAATTCAAAACTACGAGTTCGGTGAAACCGCGGGCTTCACAGCTTCCGGCACTCCGGCAGACTGTGCAAGCTTGGGAATTCACAACCTATACAACGACAAACCTGATTACGTTTTCTCGGGCATAAATATGGGCGTAAATGCCGGACTGGCTTATTTTCTGAGTTCCGGGACGGTCGGTGGAGCAGCCGAAGCAATGCTTAGCGGAGTCCGCGCCGCCGCTTTTTCCGCCGAACTGCCACAGGAGCTTTATGCGGTTTGGCACCGCGGAGACGAGGAGGCGCTGAGAAGCTACGAAGAATACTGGCAGCGCATCGCCGCAATTTCCGGAAAAATTGCCGGACTGCTTATCGAGCGCGAAGCTTGGAACTACGCCAGCTTTTACACAGTCAATATTCCGTGGACTGCGGACCTTAACACTCCGCTGCGCCTAACTCAGCTAACAACAGCTTATTATGGTCCTCTATTTTCGAAGTTAGAAGAAGATGTCTACCAGCATAGACATGAGGCGCTCGTCTTAATCGACAAAGAAGAGAACTACCCCCGCAGTCTACCGTTTAAAGCAACATTTAGGGACGAAGCCCCCCTACCTTACACGGCACAGCGCGAAAACGGTTTACCTGGAGATTTGGAAACTCTTGCAGCTGGC
>JAGRAN010000285.1 GCA_020434585.1 Bdellovibrionales bacterium | reverse complement strand
GGTTGTCTCAATTGAAATGTTTGAGCACATGAGAAATCACAGTGAGCTTTTAACACGCATCTCGAGCTGGCTGCGGCCCGGCGGCAAGCTATTTGTTCACATATTTTCTCACAAGGAATATTCTTACCTCTTTGAAACAGAAGGTCCGTCTAACTGGATGGGTCGCTATTTCTTTACAGGCGGCATGATGCCCTCAAAGAGTTTGCTTCAGCGCACGGAGTCGCCGCTGATGCTTGAGAAGCAATGGTGGCTCAGCGGTCAAAACTACGCCTTAACCGCAGAAGCTTGGTTGGAAAAACTTTATCTTCACCGCGACCGAGTAATGGCGCTTTTTGGAGACGTTTACGGCGAGGATGCGAAGACTGTTTGGTTCAATCGCTGGAGAATCTTCTTCCTCTCTTGTGCTGAGCTTTTTGGATATTCTCGCGGCGAAGAATGGGGAGTCTCACACTATTTATTTGTTAAACAGCCGGAGCTGCCTCAGTGAATAATTCTGAAACAGCAAAGAGCATTGCTGTCATCGGTGCGGGAGTAGCCGGTATTGTTGCAGCGCACCTGCTTTCGCGCAAGCACCGAGTAACGCTAATCGAGTCTAACTCTTACGTCGGAGGGCACACTAACACTATCGACACGTTCAATGAGGACCGAGCTCTAGTTCGCGTAGACACAGGATTTATTGTCCTTAACGATAAGACTTATCCTACTTTCCACCGTTTTCTTGCGGCACTTGGAGTTGAAGTTCGGTTTAGTGATATGTCTTTCGGCTATGAGTGCAAAACAACCGGCCTGAAATACTCCGGTCATAATCTGCTTACCCTTTTTGCTCAGCCAAAGAATCTCCTCTCTCCTGTATACTTGAAGTTTCTGAACGACATTAAGCGCTTCTGCAAGCTTGGTCAGCACCTATTGCCGCAACTCGGACCAGACACTACTGTCCGTGAATTCTGCCGGGAGCATCAGCTTAATGAATTTTTTCAACGCCACTACTTAATCCCGATGGCAGCGGCAATCTGGTCGGCCCCCGACGAAGGTATTCGCGATTTTCCGATAAAGACACTTCTTCTGTTTTTTCGAAATCATGGCCTGCTCTCACTGAACGACCGTCCGCGCTGGCAGACTGTTATTGGAGGCAGCAAAAGTTACGTTGAGAGCTTTCTAAAGTCGTTTAACGGCAAAGTACTCACAAACTCCCCCGTATCGTCAGTTTGCGAAACCGAGCAATCGGTAAACGTTCGGCTCATGGAAGGTAGAGAACTATCGTTTGACGCCGTCGTCTTAGCATTGCACGCCGACCTTGCACTCAAGGTTTTGGAGAATCCTAGCAACTTGCAAAAGCGGCTGCTTAAGCCATGGAGCTACCAGCGTAACAAAACTTTTCTTCACGATGACCCGTCATTTCTCCCCAGCAACAGGCTAGCCCGAGCGTCTTGGAACTACCGCAGAACCGAGAGCCTTGCGCAGAAGGACGCCGTTTTTGTAACCTATGACATGAATCGTCTGCAGGGCTTCAAATGCAAGCGCAATTTTTTGGTAACTCTCAATCCAGTCGAACCCATCGACGATGCAAACATCATTCAAGAGTTTAACTACGACCATCCGGTGTTTGACACATCTTCGGTCCAAACCCAGCCGGAGCTTGATAAACTGAATCAGGAAGGAAGAATCCAGTTCTGCGGAAGTTATTTTGGCTACGGATTCCACGAGGACGCCGTCGCGTCAGCGGCTAAAATTGGAGCACTCTGGGGAGAGACGCTATGAAGTCAGCAATTTTTACTGGCAGCACCTATCATTATCGTAGGCAACCTCGAGAGCATTCCTTCACATATCCGATGCCAATGCTATTTCTGGCCTTGGACGATATGCCGGGAATAGAGCGGATAAGCGGCTTGTTTGGCTACAATCGTGTCCGCGCATTATCGGTCCACGACCGTGATTACCTTCGACCCGGCGACATTTCAATTTCTCAGAAGCTGGAGGAAATTCTTAACGAACACAATCTTAAAGACCAAATCAGCAGTATCTACCTGATGACTTCTCCTAAGATATTTGGCTTTGCGTTTAATCCCGTAAGCTTCTTCTTTTGCTTTGCCCCCTGCAAAAGACTTGTCGCCGTGATTGCCGAGGTGCGCAATACCTTTGATGAAAAAATCCTGTATCTGCTGCAAAACCAATCCGGTCCCGCCTTGTATGCATTAAAGACGGGCGAACTCAGCAAGCGCT
>JAGRAN010000284.1 GCA_020434585.1 Bdellovibrionales bacterium | reverse complement strand
CCAAACGGTAAAGTCTATACCCAAGATAAGCTACACGTGACTCCCAACGAGCGCACGGATTGGGGCACGAGTCCGGGTGAGGGAATCAAGCTGTTTGATACCCCGTTTGGCAGAATCGCGATTCTCATTTGTTATGATATCGAATTCCCCGAGCTTTCGCGCATGCTGGCGCTTGCCGGTGCGGAAATTATCTTTGTCCCGTTTAGCACTGATGAGAAGAAAGCCTACCTCAGGGTTCGCTACACCGCACAGGCGCGTGCCGTCGAGAACTACATGTACGTTGTGTTGTCCGGCAACGTAGGCAACCTACCGACGATTAAGAATTACATCATTAACTACGGCCAAGCCGCGATTTTAACTCCGAGCGATCTCGCGTTTCCTGTAGGTGGAGTCGCTGGCGAAACCGACCCGAATGCTGAAACAGTTGTGATCTCAGAACTCGACCTAACGACGCTGGCGCTACAACGAGAGATCGGCAGTGTTAGGCCTTTCTATGATCGTCGACCTGACTTATACAATCTGATTCCCTGCGAGGAGATAGAAACCGTCAGGGTCGGTTAGGTGGTTTTGGTTTAAGTTCTATTCTCGTGCCACCGGTTGCATTCAACTGAACGATAATCTTCTCCAGTGCCTAGGTAGCGGTAGAGTTCTTCACGGGCTTCTGGGCTCATTAGGCATTCGAGGGGCTGTCGCACGCTTTGATAAAGCTTGAGCGCTCGTTTGACTTCGCGGTCCCAAACCTCGGTCAATTCGTCCCAGTCGTTACAAGTAACCTTTTGGCGGCAATTTTCCTTTTCGCAGCATACTGTGAGTTCTTTACGTAAGTTAAACATGCCGTAGTCGTCGGTGAGCTGTTCACCTTCAGCGATGTCGCGAATTGCGATTTCAAAACCGTAGCCGGTATTGAGCGTGTTTGGGAAGCAGCAATGATTTACATACTTGCCGTGATCCCAACTAACTATTCGATTGCCGGAGGAATCTAGAAATGAGTACTTCTGGACGAGAGGCTGGTAGTTTTCGTCGAGTTTCTCGAACTCGTCTTTTGTTACTACGATCTCTAGTTTGTCGAACACATAGGTCATCGTGCCCCGGGGAATCGCTTTAGTGGCAAAGACTCCTAGACCAACAATGTCATTAACCTCATGAAATGTAGTATCGGGGTGCATCATAAAATCAGGTCCTCAAGGACGAGCCAGCCAAGCAGGACCAAGCAAATACTTGGTCTCTTTTGCTCGTAGACTTCAATTCCAAATCTGTCAATTAGCTTATGGAGAGAATAAGCCCAATCTACGAAATAGGAGCTTGTAGTCCTTGGCGCTCAGGGCCGACTGAGCTCTGTCCGATAGCCGGGGGGCATGCTATTTGACCTATATATATAGTCACGAAGGAGCTTCTCGATATGCAATCAGCCGAGTCTATTGAACCCTCCGATGTCCTTGCCCAGCTACTCGAAAACCCCACGTCCGAGGCACTGGAGCAGTTTTTCCGTCAGCTTGAGCCGGCTGAGACAGCGCGTCTGCTGGCCCGCCTAGAGGAGCAGGAGCTTCAACGAATTCTTCAACTGCTGCCGAATGAAGCTGCGGCGGATCTACTTGGTGCAGTTCCGGATGTTCATGCAGTGGCTGCGATCAATCAGCTGCCGGCAGGGGACGCAGCGGCGATTATTTGTGAACTCCCTAGTAATGAGCAGGCGGATCTTCTAGGAGAGTTGGAGCCCGAGTTTGCAGAAGCGGTTATTGAATCTTTGCCGCCCGAAGATGCAGAAGACGCACGAAAGCTCGGAAGTTACGACGATGATGTAGCAGGTGGTCTGATGGTCACCGAGTATTTGTCGTACCCCGTTGAAAGTTCGGTAGGAGAGGTGCTTGAAGACTTGCGAAGTCATGTCGAGGCTTACCGAGACTTTGATATCCAATACGTTTACGTAACCGAAGGCAAAGGAAGGTTAGCGGGCGTATTGAGACTGCGCGATATCGTTTTGGCTAGGCAGTCTCAAACGGTTAAAGAGTTGATGATTCCCGATCCGATTTCCATAGAGGACAGCGAACCGCTTCTTCAGCTGAAGGAGATTTTTGACCGTCACCCCTTCCTAGGACTTCCGGTGGTTCATAAAGGGAAGCAGCTTGTAGGGGTAATTAAACGTGTCGAGGTTGAAAAAGCCTTGGCCGAGCAGTTGGAAAGCGATTTTCGAAAGTCGCAGGGGATTGTTGGTGGAGAGGAGTTGAGGACGATGCCGCTGCTACTTCGTTCCAGGCGACGCTTATCTTGGCTATCAGTTAATATTGGGCTGAATATTATCGCAGCAAGCATCATTGCCGGCTACCAAAACACAATTGCTCAGGTAATCGCACTGGCCGTTTTTTTACCCATGATCTCTGACATGAGCGGATGCAGCGGAAACCAGGCTGTTGCAGTTAGTATGCGAGAGCTTTCCCTCGGACTGATTAAGCAGGGCGAGGTTGCATGGGTTTGGATGAAAGAGATTGTTTTGGGGATCATCAATGGTTTGGTGCTGGGTATTCTTATCGGCGGGGTTGCCTGGCTGTGGCAGGGTAATCCTGTGTTAGGTGCCGTCGTTGGAGCCGCGCTGGCTATTAACACAGCAATTGCAGTTTCTATCGGTGGAACGTTGCCGCTCATTGTAAAACAACTGCGGTTCGACCCGGCACTTGCCTCAGGGCC
>JAGRAN010000283.1 GCA_020434585.1 Bdellovibrionales bacterium | reverse complement strand
TTGCTCACGGTCCAGAGCGTGGCACCACTACCTGCCAACTTCATATGCGAAGTTTTAAGGACGGGGATCATATTACCATTGAACCCTTCCGCTCGGCGGCCTTTCCGATTTTAAAAGATCTTGTCGTTGATAGAACGGCCTTTGACCGCATTGTTCAGTCGGGCGGTTTCGTTTCGGTAAATACCGGCGGAGCACCAGATGCAAACGCGCTTCCGATTTCTAAAGAGGCCGCGGATCGCGCCATGGATGCGGCTGAGTGCATTGGCTGCGGCGCTTGTGTAGCCTCCTGCAAAAATGGTTCTGCAATGCTCTTTACCGCAGCAAAAGTCTCTCACCTCGCCGAGCTTCCTCAAGGACAGCCCGAAAGAGAGCGCCGCGTGCTGAACATGGTTTCAGCAATGGATAAAGAAGGCTTTGGCGCTTGCACCAACCAATACGAATGCGAAGCGGTTTGCCCCAAAGGAATTAGCGTAAAGTATATTGCTCGTCTAAATCGGGAATATCTGCGCGCGGCAGTTTGTCGAGGAAAAGTATAGCGAGCTGCTGCCGACTCCTCCTCTGGACCCCCAAAAAATGGGTCCAGAGGATTTCCAACCAACCTTAAGGACGCTAGGCGGCCGTCGGGAGCACATCGCGACGGTTCATCATCACCCAAATCCCGAATGGAACTTGGGGCAATTCACCTTGGCGTTTCAAGTACCAGGCGAGGGCCCAGGCATGGGGTCGCGTCTGGTCAGCACAACGACGCTCGATTGCCTCTAGCGTACGGGGACAGTCGGGGGCAATTGCCCAGACTGCCTTCAGGCAGGCCTCGGGCAATTGGTCCAACGTCGTATCACGATCGATTCCCAACTCCGCCTTGGCCTCCTGGTCGCCCAGGATAGCAAGTAGCATCGTGTGCCACTTGCTCCCTTCGGCTTCCGGAACGGCGGGGATGCCGTTCACGAAGTCGATCAAATCTGCTGGCAGCGACCGACCTTGAGCCAGAGCAACGTAACGGTCATACACTTCTTCGAAATTCGTCGACATGGAATTGTTCCTCCAGAACACAGAAAATGGCGCGAAGATACAAAGCGAGACAACATCTCTCGCGATGCAACGAGCAGGCGTAAACCTTCTGCTAACCTTCATTCGGCAGCAGGCTCGTTCTCTTCCAAAAGAAGAAAACGGACCTGCTCGGTTCTTACGTACTTGGAGGAATTAAAGAGCTGCTTTGCGGAACCTAGGAGCCTAACCGATGGGGATTGGCTAAGCGAGTAGTTTCCGCAGTCAGTAGTGTAGTATTGTTCGATTTTCTTTGCTTTTGTGCTGTTTACTTAAGCAGAAACCGTAACTTGTTGATTTTTCTAGCTTTTACCTCAGACTCACTAGGCGCTGGTACCGGGGTTTTTTCTTACAGGATAGACATCCGCAAATTCCCAAGGTGCTTTACTGCTTAAATAAATTTCAGCATGACGTCGATGCTAATGACGTATGAGCCAGGATCACACCCATAGTGGCGGCGGACCGGAATTACTTCCCC
>JAGRAN010000282.1 GCA_020434585.1 Bdellovibrionales bacterium | reverse complement strand
CGCATCTGTCGCACCTTCAGCGACTGCACTGGCGGACCTAGAACCGGTCGGCCAAGTCTGTGCTATCCGCTGGACCCGCTCGCTCGCGAGCTGGGATTCCTGCCGGACATTCGCAGGCGCGAACCGAACCGGGACGGAAAACTGCCGCCTTTCCCGGCTGCAGTGTAGAACGCTATTCGCCACGCAAGTGGCCTGGGGGAGAGGTTAAACACGTTCTTCGGGATTCGCTGCCTGCAGCGCCGCCCCTCTTAAACGCGAGGCCTTCTCCCCCTCTATCTCAATTAAGAAACTTTTTCCTGATAGTGCCGCTCGCAAAGCACTTTCTCGTCTGAGTCGGGAGGAAAGACACTCTTGAGCTGCTCTCCACATTCATCACATTCTCGGTCCCACACTCCCCTGGGCCGCCGAATACTTATCAGCCTTTGGTAACGCTCCTCCGGGCAAAGCTGTGACAGCGGCAATCCGATCTTACGATGAAATTTAAGCTCTGGAACTTGTATCCGGTAATTCTTCCCTGTCTTGGAGCACGCCAAAAGTTTCCCGCAAATACTATCCTTTGTTTCTGAGATCCGTTCAGGCGCCACCTCTTCAGCCTCTTGGTAATCTTTGGCCTTAGCATCTTCCCATTTGCAGCCGAGCTGCAGCGCGTCTTCCTTTCCAAGCGGAAAGTATTCCTGGGCTAAGGATTTATTGTATGGAAACGGTGACATCCAGGCCGGAAAGAACTCGCCCCACTCGTTTCCTTGCTGCATGTGTTCAATAATCCTTCGAACCATTGGCTCGTACTTGTCTTTATCGTACTGCTTGTTGAAGATGCAGTATTGCTTGCCTTTCAGCCCAATGCACCCAAAGCAGTCCTGACATCCGGTGCACTGCTCGCAGTACCAAAGGTTTGCCGAATGCATTACATATAAGCAAAAATGAACATTATTAGTTCCAATTGTTCCCAGCACTTGATACGAAGACTGAGCATCGAGATACATATTAGAACAATCAAGCATGTCAGAACATCTCACTCCGACATACACATGCATACAGTTAACACTGTCCACCATGTCGTAGCATAAGCTGCAGTTATTTGAATTTCTAAGAAAATCGCCTGTGCAGGACTCACAGTTGATAATCTCCGGATATTTAAACCATCGCCCGGCCCGCAAATCCTCAAAACACTTCCGCGCTTCGTTTAGCTTGGAGTAGGTTTCGGTAAAGGCCTTGACCCGTTTGACGTACTCTTCTTTCTCAAGCTGCTCGTTAAAGAAGCAATACGACTTACCGACGAGGTTTGTGCATAAAAAGCAGTTTTCGCAATTTCGCAGATCATCGCAAAACCAACAGTCGCTCGCATGCTGTGAATCGTAAACCCATTTACAGTTGTAGCAGTTGCGCACGTTAAAGCAGTGATACAAGAGCTCGGAATCGTAACAGTACGCTGAGTCAACCACATCAGAACACTGCTGAAGGAGCTTTGAATACAAGCAGTCCTGACAGTTCTCTGAAGAGTTAATCATGTAGCAGTTCTTGCAGTACGCAGTCCCAGTCGTGTAGTCGCAATTCTCGTTGTTTAAGGTGACTGTCGCTGCTCGCGGCACGACGGCCTGTAGTTCAAAAATTTGTTCAAAAAATGGTCTGGAAAAGTCAAATTCCCGGCCGTACTGGAGACCATCCCAGGAATCTGAAAACCATTCCGTGCGGCTGATAAGCGGCGAGCGGGTATCATTTGGGTAAATTGACACTAGCGGCTTCGCTGAGAAAGTTGACTTGTGGCGGTACAGGTACTGCTCGTTTCTGTGCTGAGCCCTTAATCGCGCACGCTCCTTGGGAGATAGCCTAGGCAGTGGAATACTGAAGCGAGTGCCGTCGAATTCGGGTGAAATCCTTGAAAGGAATTCCCGCTCCCATTCCGTAATCTCGAATTTTTCACCGCTTCTATGGCAAATACCAAGCTGCATATAGCTCTCCAAGCCCAGTCGTGACTTGGATATAGCCTATCCCGACTCCCCTCATCAAGATCCGATAAGAAAACCAAGAGCTTGATTGATTGCATTTACTTAGCTTGGAGTTGGGTCATACTTGGACAGATTAGCGGGTTTG
>JAGRAN010000281.1 GCA_020434585.1 Bdellovibrionales bacterium | reverse complement strand
GTAAAGACCAGTCGTACGCTGCCTAGGTATGGTACGGTGGTGGTCATTACAAGCGGCTTGTCGAGCTTGCGTTTACGCTCTGAGGCAGCCGCTGATGCGAGCGCCTGCTCTTCGATAGCTTGAATTTGTTGCAGCTGACTCTGGCTCAGGTGTAAGCGGTGGCGATACGGAGCTGAATTCTCAGCTAACGCAGAGCCCATAAAGAAAGTGATGCAAAGCACCAGGCAAACTAGCAGCGATCTTAAAACTCGATTTACTTCCTGCATTTGAATACTCCCACATTTTCTTAACGGCTGGATGGGAGCTTGACTGCAGATTTGGACGCGGTTATTTACTAGTATATATTTCAGGTAGTTAGCTATTATCTATTTGTATTTATACGCTTTTCAGTAGACCCGACTTATCTGTCGACCTAGACAGGACTCTTAGAATTGAATTATTGGAGCGGTATTTGGGTGTCCCAAAAGTATTCGACCCTGGGTGTCCAAAATCCACGAACCTGCCCCAAATGCAACAAATTTTTGGGTGTCCCAAAATGCAATACTCAGACTTGGCGAGGCTATTCAGCAGCCAAAACGGCGCAAAGGACTAAGACGTTGAAATTTCCGTTTACGCCGCTGGGATTTCGCCAGAATCCTCGCCAGCCGTACGATGGCTCGCCATCTGAAGCTGAACCAAGCCCAAACTCGTTTGTCGGAGCAGATGCCACGAGCGATATGTTCGAAATCGAGCCGAACGCGATTGCTCCCCCGCCCACCGCAACTTCCCCTGGCTCGCAAAGTTTATGGAGGTCAACTGTTCCAGAAGTGGAATAAACTTGCGCTTTGCGAGTGACTACCTGCAGCAAGCCCGGGTGACCCTGGGGGCCGGCGGGTCCAGGCTCGCCTTGCGGGCCAACAGCCTGCTCGGAAACCATCTCAAGACTCATTTCAACTTGCCCGCGGTTTGCTCGGCATCTACGTTTTACAACTAGACTGCCGTCTGCATTGACGCACACTCTTTGTCTTACAGCCCAGGCTTCAATTGGACTGAAAACAACAGCGGCTGTAAACACTAACAGCAAAAGTACATACGACTTTGTTCTATTCGCAGTCATGAGAAAACTCCTTTTTCTAAGGTGCACACATTCGTTTGTACGCCCTTGGTTTATGCAGATCCATACTTATCGGGTAAAAGAGAAGGACTATTCGATCTCAGATTGCCGTGGTGGTAGATTGAAAATCTTAGTAAAGTATTCCTGAATTTGGCCTGCCGGGAATTTGTTTCTCGCCAGCACGCAACGCTCGCCAAAGCAAGGCTGCAGAATTCTTTGAATGGAGACAAAATGGGCGATTCACATTCGACAACTTCCCTGACCCACGCCTTTACTTCGCGCTTGGCTAGAGACTCAGATATAAATTACATAGTCCATGCCAACCGAGCTATTGAAGCAGGTAGAGCGAAGCTAACGGACGAAACTTTGCGGCGCGACTTATTTTGTGAGCATCCCAAGGCGGCAATTGCACTGGTGGAATGCGCCGAAGAAACGGTCGGAATGGCATTCTATGCATTCACTTATTGGGCGTCTGACGGTCCCATACTGTGGGTGTCCCAAATGTATATTGAGCCTAAGTATCGTGGCGGTGCCGCTGTGCGAGTACTGCGGGATCAAGTATTTACTGAGGCAAAACAAAACAACGCCAAGCATATAGTATGGGCCACCCATAACAGCGCTGCTCGAACCAATAAATTATGGAGACGAATTGGCGCCAAAAATCTCTCCGGCGACTATAGCTTCTGGGTACTTTCAGTATATTAGGAGCACTTTCAAACTGAACTTTGAACACTAGATTTACGACCAATTGCGACATTCCATCCGGGACTAGCATAACAACAGAGAATAGGCGGGATGGGGTAACTCCCAATACAGTACGAGCGTTTAGCGACGCTTGAGAATGATGGTCAGAGGGAAATCTAGCGAAAGGAGATTTCATGCAGACCGCAGTGGATTTGATTGGAGTCATCGGATTCGGGATGCTTCTCGTCGCGATGATTCTGACCTGGGTACTCATCGTACGAGCTGTGGCTGGCGTACCAGCGCCGGATTTCATCTCGAAGATCAACCGGCAGCTCGCCGCGATGCGAACTCGCCGAAAGTAAGGTCTCAGTCCCCCGCCTGTTCAGGAGGTTAATGATCAAAGGTCAACCTTACCGCGTGGAGTTGCTTCGGTGACTCCCGCACCTTTTTATAGCAGGCAAATTTGTACGTAAGCAGATATCGCTTGAAGCTGAAGGCACCGCACAGCAAGCAAGGCTTAGTGCATTTGAGAAAAGCACTCTTCGACTACTGTCTCTTTTAGCAAAAGCAGAGCACCGTCCGGGACGACTTCTTCTAGGAGCCTGTAGTAACCGTCGTTGGTCCAGGACTTTTCCAAGGTATAGGACTGATCGAGCTCAAAGTAATCGCGCGCGACCGGTTCATTGGGAAGAGTGTGACAATAGAGTTTAACTACCATGCATGAATTTGTACGTGAAATTCAGATCTTAAGCAAAATTCTCTCGTAATTATTAGATATTTTTTGATTCTATGAGGGGGGCAAGGGCTTGTGGGGATAATCGAACAAGGCCGTCGGGCGATTTCCGTCACCGAGCTGAGGCATATGAGTGAATGTTTTTCGCTATCACTATAGCTCCCTGCTGCTACGCAGCAAAGCCGATAAAAGGAGGGTCCATTTCATTGCACTTGATCTAAGAAAACATTTGAATACCTATTCGATAGAGCAAGCCTAAGTG
>JAGRAN010000280.1 GCA_020434585.1 Bdellovibrionales bacterium | reverse complement strand
TATTTGTCTCAGAAGTTTTCAGCTCTCGTCCAGACTGGCAAGTGGTGACGCTGTGTATTACAGCAATAATGCTGCTCCAACAGGCACTGAGTTTTTTAATTTTTCGCCGCGGCGAGCTGCTGTTCAACGCACTTCTTTTTGGAACCGTGTTTGCTGGGAACGCTTTTGACTTCATGCACTTTGATAGGGACTTTATATCTGCGGTGCTTGGCGTGTCGCTGCTGCTGATAGCCTACGGCAGCCGCAATCTCCAGTATAAAGCGGTTGGTGCAATCACGTATCTCAGCGGCAGCTGCCTGCTGCTGTGGGGAGCGTTTGAGCTGTTGGAGAATACCCCGCTTGAAATCCTGTTTCTGGGACTGTGTTCAGTCCTGATTTTTCTTAGCACTAAGGCACAAAGCAAGACGCTTCTGTTTTGCGCAACCATCGGCATGCTCCAGTATATTGCTTACTTTACAGGTCAACACTTTGTTGACTCCGTCGGCTGGCCGATTGCGCTGATGATCTTCGGCTTGATTATGTTCGGCGTCAGCGGTGCTGCGGTGCGAATCCAGCGCAAATATATATCGTCGCCTAGTGATAAGTAATATCGCCGCTTTGCGGTTTTGACGGTTTGCGAATCGCTGAGAAGAGCTGCTTTAGTGCGGATTCGAGCTCTTGTTTGTTGCGCGAGAGTTTTTCTTCGATGGCTGAAAGCTTCTTTTTGAATTCTGAGGCGCTCCACTCTGGAAGCTTTTTGCCCGCCTTGCCGCGCTTCTTTGAGATGTTTTTAAGCGAGTCCTTGGTCTTGAGATGGATTAGCTGAATTTCAGAGCGCTCAAGCAGCAGACGCTCGACGTCGGGCAAATTGTGGATTCGTCCGCCAAACTGTTCAGACACGATAATTGCGCGGCTGAGAATGGTCTGATTATGGTCGCGTATCTCATTAATGGCATTCTCACTTCGGCCGGTAGTTAGAATGACGGCTTTTTCAATTTCTTTCAGGGCTAAGTCGTAGCGGTCGGATTCGATGTAGCGGTCGATTTTGGTCACGTGCTTGCGATATTTTCCGCGAGGTTTTGCTGCGCGCAGCTTATTGCTGCTTACGCCAAGCACGGCAAGTATCGGCATCACAAGCGTCCAGCCCAGAAAGCAAAACGCGAATGAGCCGATGACAGCGAGAGCTAATGCAATGATAGAGTCAAAAAATCCCATAAGCATCGAAGAGTTAGCACAGGGCTTCCGCCCAAAGCATACTATTATCGTACCTCTCAGTTGATAAATAGGCAAAACCGCTAAGGCTAATCTTTTTTTCACCTTTATTTAAGGGTAGAGTTCCTGGCTGGAGGAGCCCGATGATTTATGCTGATTACAATGCAACTTCGCCCGTATCCGAGCAGGTTGTGCGTGAGATGGAGCCATTCGTTTTGCGCAACTTTGGCAATGCCTCCCGCGTTTCGGGAGAGATGCCGACCGAAGCCAGGCTGGCTATAGAGGCTGCGCGCCGTAAGGTAGCTGAGTTGGTCGACGCCGACCCAGCAGAAGTCGTTTTTGTCAGCGGCGGAACAGAATCCTGCAATCACGCGATACTAGGTGCTGTGGCCGACCGCCCGCAGCGCAGGCGGCTTATTTACTCTAATGTCGAGCATCCGGCAGTAAGGGAGACTGCGATTTTTGCTGCTGGACCGCTAATCGGTCGAACCGCAGACGAGTTGCCGATTGCCGATATCGCTAGCTCAATCTGTGGGCATACTTCGGTGGTAAGCTCCATGCTGGCGAACAACGAAGTGGGCCAAATCTACGACCTGTCTTCTGTTGTTGTAGCTGCGCGTGGCGCTGGAGCCACGGTGCACACCGACGCGACCCAGGCAGTTGGCCGCATCCCGGTTTCGTTTCGCACACTCGGGGTCGATTTACTTAGCTTTTCTGGACACAAACTTGGCGGCCCCAAGGGTATCGGTGTGCTGGT
>JAGRAN010000279.1 GCA_020434585.1 Bdellovibrionales bacterium | reverse complement strand
CAAGGTCCAGCATTTTGCAGCGCTTCGAGCAAAACGGATAAAACTCATTTGCACGCGCTACTTCCACTTGTTTGCAATATGCGCATTTAACGGTCGGTAGGCTCATGCAGCTGCCTCGGCGGATTTTTCGTCGCTGGAATTCTCCGTCTGAACGTAAAGCGTCTGAGTCGGATAGGCGAACTCAATTCCTTCTTCGGCGAACTTTTCAAACACCGCAACATTAATCGCCTGCTGCACGTCCATAAACAAATTGTAGTCAGGCTCGAGCACATAATACACCGTTTCGAAATCAAGCGAGCTGGCGCCAAACGACTTGAAATGCGAGCGATCGAAGCGCGCTTTCTCCTGTGAATCGATGATTTCCTTGATCATCCCTGGAATCGCTTTAACTTTCTCCGGGGAAGTCTGGTAAATCACACCGACTTGAAACAAGATTCGTCGCTCACGCATACGTTTAAAATTGCGGATGCGGCTGGAGATTAGGTCTGAGTTAGATACGACCAACTGCTCTCCGGTGAGAGCACGAACCCGCGTGGACTTAACGCCGATTTTTTCGACTGTGCCAGTGATGTCGCCGGTAATGATAAAGTCATCCACTTCAAAGGGTTTATCGAGAATAATCGACAGCGAGCAGAACAAGTCCCCGAGAGTGTTTTGCACCGCCAAGGCGATTGCGATACCGCCGATTCCAAGGCCGGCTACCAGCGCCGTGACATCGATGCCAAAGTTATCAAGCACCAGCAGTAGAACGACGGCCCAGAGTATAATTCGAACGATTAGCTGGATTATCCCGTAAGCTGTTCTGTAAGCTGCGTTGCGGTCGTCGCCGTGCGTCGTGCGAATGCGAATTAGCTCGAGTAGACCGCCTTCGGCCCAGAGTCCCATCTGCGTAAACAATGCAAGAATTGTCAGGCCGCGAAAGATCGGAAAGACATCAGGGCTAATCTCGAGCAGCAAGCGGCAGGAAAACCACAGAGCGACAATTAACAGCAGCCCTTCTTTGGTCTGCTCCAGGGCTTCGCTCAAAACCGAGAACACAGCAATTTTTTGTTCCGGTCGATCCTTTGCGAAATGGCGCGCTACGGCGCGAACGATGACGTAAATGAAATACGCGGCGAATACGACAGCAAACCAGCGCCACAAGGCGTTGTTAAGCAGCTGCACGTTTATTAAATGGTTTCCAATTTTATCGAGCATGGGGCCAACAATAAGAAAAGAGGCGAGTGAAGACAAAGGTGGAGCGAGAGACGGGGGTCGAACCCGCGACGTCAAGCTTGGGAAGCTTGCATTCTACCACTGAATTACTCTCGCCCAGTTCGGCGGTACTTATGCAGCTTGCTGTTAAACGTCAACTGGCGAACAGGGTTTGTTTCGGGAGATGGGACAGAGTAGACTTTGAGCGGAGGCCTGGGACTGCGACCCAAGTGTCCTAAAGGACAAGGAATTTTCTTGTATGCATAAGCGCCTTCTATTTCTGATTAGCGTCGTGTATATACTTGCGGCATTGCCGTCTGGGGTGCTGGCTGAGAGCACTGCCGAGGTTGATGCGCGCACGACCGCGCTGTACGACAGCGTGATGAGCCCGTATTGCCCAGCAGTGACGCTATCAGCATGCACAAGCCCCAACGCAAAAGCCCTGCGCGATGAGATTCGCTCCTGGGTTGAAGGCGGCAAATCAGACTCCGAAATACAACATTTGCTGGTCGATCAGTTTGGCAGGAACGTGTTGGGAGTTCCGACTTCCTCAGGTTTCGGGCTAGTCGGCTGGCTGGCTCCGGCAGTGGTTGTAATTTTAGGCATGATTTTGTTAATTGCAGTGCTGCGCAAGATGCAGCGCGAGACGCAGGCGGCAGTAGAGAAGGCCCCGCAAGTTGATCCCGAGATGCAGAAACGCATCGACGCAGAGCTGGAAAAACGTTTGGTATAGCTATGAAACAGCAGCTTCAAGAAGACATTAAAACAGCAATGAAAGGCGGCGACAAAGAGCGCCTGATAGTTCTACGCGGCCTGATGTCTGAAATTAAGAAAAAAGAAATCGATACCAAATCAGAACTGAACGCCGAGCAGTGTATTGGTGTTGTGCAAAAAGAGATCAAGGCCCGCAGGGACACCATTGAGTTTGCGGAGAAAGCCGGCCGCGACGAAATGGTTGCGAAGGAAAAGAAGGAAATCGAATTTCTTCAAGCATATCTCGGCGACCAGCTCTCTGAAGACAAGCTGCGTGAGTTGATTGCAGCCCTTATCGCCGGCGGTGCCGACAACATCGGCAAAATAATGGGCGCCCTAAACAAAGACTACAAAGGCCAGTTTGAAGGAAAGCAGGCAAGCGTGATTGTGAAGGAACTATTGGAGAACCAATGAGCAACGCACAACATCGCCTAATCGAAGAGTCGGAACTATCTGACGAACAGAAGCGCCGCCTCCGAGCGTTGCGCCGCCAATACCGCGCCCAAAACGCCGAAGTAAAAAACGGCGGCTGGGAAGTCGAGGTCACCTTCCTTGATGGCAGCAAAGTCAGCGTAAACGCGAAACAACTGAAGCTCCGCGCCCCGGACATGCAGCTCGACGATTAGAGCTCAGACTAGCTCCCGGCGCTGGAAGATTAGGGCCGCGAGAGTTAGCGCAGCGATAGAATATCCAAAGCAGTAGAGGACGGCGTAGATTAAGTCGCCCGGAGTTGGCGATTGGCCGTAGACCAGCAGCTCGCTGAAGTTGAACAGACTCAGGTCCGGTAATATACAATCAAATACTTTAAGCACTGTGGCTAGCGTTGGGTCGTAGTTTTCGCCTTGCTGCATGAAGAACTTAAAATATGCGATTGAACGACCTGCTACGTAAGTGCCTAGCGTGAACAGACCGCTGAGCGTGGTCGTGACGACGAGAGAGGAAAAGAAAATCGAGACGGAAGCGATGACAGCGACCTCCAAAATCGCAAACAGCACTCCCTCAATCAACAGGATGTCTAGGCGGCCTTCCATCAGTCCGACGAAGCTAATCAGCCCCATTCCCATAATTGCAACTAAAACTGCAACAGTTCCGGTGAGCCCGAGGTGCTTGCCAAGGATGAACTGCCAACGCTGCACGGGTTTGGAGAGAATATTGTAGACGGTTTTTTGCTTGAGCTCTTTGTTCAGCAGACTAACGCCGCTGAGGATCGTAATTATTGCGCCGAAAAACGAGAGGGAGAACAGGCCGAAGTCTTTGATGACTTTAATCTGACTTCCCATAGTCACCGAGCCAAATAGCGCGGAGACACCAACGACTAGAATCGCAAACAAAATTACCGAATACAGAATTTTGTTCCTGATTGCTTCGCGAAAAGTATTAAGTGCTATGGCCCAGACTTTCATTCAGCACGCCTCAGTTGTGATACTTGCCGTTGGTCTTGTCGCGGGCAGCTCGAGTAATGTCCATAAATATCTCTTCAAGACTGGCATTGCTCGACTGAAATTCGACTAGTACCGCACCAGACTCAAAGACCGCGCGCGCTGCGTCGACGGCAGCTTTATAATTCGGGAAGGAGTAGCGGGCTAATTGGTGTTCGCCTCGGGCGAAGGAGTCGTGTTCGACAGCCCCGCTTTCGAGCTGTTCTCTGAGTTCGATATGTTCGGCCTGAAGTTCGACGGTAATATCTACGCAGCGGTCAGAAAACATTGCGCGATCTGCAAGCGAGAAGACGCTGCGCAGCACCCCCTGAGTCATAATTGAAACACGGTCGCAGATGTCCTCAACGTCGGAAAGAATGTGCGAAGACATAAAAATCGTAGTGCCGGATTTTTTCAGGTCGAGAATCAGATTCCTAATCTCAAGCCGGCCAAGCGGGTCGAGACCGGAGAATGGCTCGTCGAGCAGGAGCAGTTTAGGTTTGTTGATGATTGCCTGTGCAAAGCCGAGACGCTGCTGCAGGCCCTTCGATAGTGAGCGAACGGAACTCTGCTGGCGGTCGGCGAGCCCCACGACCTCAAGAGTCTCTATGACTTTCTTACGGCGCTCTGGATTTGAGTAACCGTGCAAGGCTGCAAAGAAATCAAGCGTCTCTAGTACAGTTAGATGATCGTAGAAGTAGGGGTGCTCTGGAAGGTAGCCCATGATGGCGTGATGCACGGAGGGGTCGATGTCGGTGCCGTGAATTAAAATGCGGCCGCTGGTTTTATGAATCAGACCGATGATGCATTTAATCGTGGTAGTTTTACCGGCGCCGTTGTGGCCTAAGAAGCCGAAGGATTCTCCTTCGTAAACTTTAAG
>JAGRAN010000278.1 GCA_020434585.1 Bdellovibrionales bacterium | reverse complement strand
CGCGGGAAGGCCAAAGCTCCTGAACACGTTGTTCCCCAAGAGTCTCCAGATAAGGCACATATCGACGCGGTGGTCGCTGCGGCTAGAAACTGTTTAGAACGTTTAGACGGAATTCCGGAAACTGCGTGGTTTAAGCACGTCTATTTTGGATTTCTTAATAAGAAACAAGGGATGCGCTTCCTGTACATTCATACAGGACACCATTTGCGCATCATTAAAGACATTCTGCGGGCTGCTTAGAAGTTCTGTCCGAGAATCAGATACGGCGATCGCTGGCCGGTTTCTGCAAAACCGTAGGCTAAGTAAAGCGGACCAATTGCGGTATCGAATCCGGCGAAAACACTACCGGCTAAAACAGTCTCGTCAAACAAATCGCCCCGTGTTTCAGCCAGCGTGCCGAGTTCGAACGAACCTCCGAGGTAGATCGAGGTACTGAGCGGATTCGACGCGGGGTCACCAATTTCTCTGTAACCGACTAACCTGCCGAAAGCCTGGTGGTTGGCGAGCAGGCCTTCCTCATCAAACCCTGAAAGCTGGAGGAATCCGCCAAGATAGAAAATTCCTCCAATATCAGATTCTTCGTTAATCGCAGTGTCAAACTGCGCTGAGGAGAGCAGAGTATTGCGGCCCCAGCTTTTCGCATAACTGGCTTTCGACTGTATAAACTCATAGTCTAAATCGGAACCAATTGAGTCGGAACCGTAGCGATACTCAACCAATGCAGCCGCACCGTCTCGCGGAAAATTCAAGTTATCGAATGTGTCGACTGAGAAAACAGCTCCCAGATTTGCATTCGCACCTTCATCAAAGGCGACAGTTACGCCCGGATCTGGATCAAGCTGGAAGTACGTCAAAGTATAGCCGATACGCAGCTCACCCCAATTGCCGAGTACCGAGCCCAAATCAATCGAACCACCTAGGTTCGAGAGCTCGCCGGAGCGAATTGTTTCGAATGACCCGGCACTGCGTAAGTTTACATCCTGAAGTTCGTAGAGAAGGCTTGGCTCAATGAAAAAACTGCTTGTCGCACCAACCGGCTGATACCACTCAGTTTCAGCACGCATTTCGTCTCCGACTTGGATTTCAGTTCTCCATTCAGCGGCGTAGCGATTAATTGGAACTGTGGTAGCGCTGATGCCGATGTTGAACTTATTGTCTCCGGACAGGTTGTTTCTGATGTTAATGCCGGCCTGCAAGTAGGTCGGACCCCATGATTTGTCCTTCACCGAATAAACCAGAACGTTTTCGTCGCCCTGCTTCTGGAGATCGACTTTCACTTCTTCAAAAATATCGAGTCCCGCAAGCCGCTCCTGATCTGCGTTAATTTGCTCTTGAGTTGGACGCATGCCGGGCTTGATGGAAGTGTATGTTTCCAGTTCCTTGGCGCCGATAACAGAATCAACGTCCATTTCCACACGGTCGATTACAGGCATCTCGAACGGAGGACGCCGCTGTTGAGAAAGAAACTTATTCCATTCGCTGTTAGAAACAGAAAGCTTGGCGAGTTGATCACGTACGGCATCTGCGGACTTATAACCTGTTTCAATAGCATCTTTGGCTTTCGCAAAATCGCTGACTGAATTTGACGGGTTAGGTGATAGGAAAACATCCTTGCCGTTTAGCAGCGCAAGTTTGCGCTTCGTAACATTCTCCATCATTACAGTAAGGACCTGTCCCGAAACGCTAATCGCTGAAGTTAAATCGTCTTTAGTTGCGGGAGTGCTCGCAATTTCCACAGCAATTACGATGTCGACTCCAGCATTTTTCGCGACATCGACGGGAACGTTGTTAACAATTCCGCCGTCTACGAGCAGCTGTCCGTCAATTTCTATTGGGGCAATGGCTCCGGGAACAGACATGCTTGCACGAATTGCGTCAGCTAGTCTTCCGCCGGATAATACCACCTCTTCACCAGTTACTATGTTTGCTGCGACTGAGCGGAAGGGAATCCTCAGTTTGTCAAAGCTTTGTATGTCGTACCACTGCACGGCCAAAGATCTGAAGATATGGTTCAAATTTGAACCCGAAGTCAGACCTGGCGGAAACCGAACATGCCCATCGCGAAATCCGAGTTTGAAGCGCATCAGGAAATTTCGATCGTCCTGCTTCCTTCGAAACGAGAGCTTTTGCCGCGGAGGAACGTCTTTGAATGCTTCGGCCCAGTCCAAGCCAGCCAGCACTTCTTCCATTTCGTCGGGTGATAGACCGGAAGCATAAAACCCTCCAACAACCGCGCCCATACTAGTTCCGGCAATGAAATCAACGGGGACTTGCATTTCCTCTAGGACTCGAATCACTCCGATATGAGCAGCCCCCCGAGCGCCGCCGCCGCCAAGCACAAGACCAATCCGCGGGCGATTAACCGGCATCTTTTTGGTTTCGGATGTGTCGGTATCTACCTCAGCACTGACCCAAGAGGGAACGAAGCAAACGATAGCGAGAAAGGAAACGAAAATAAGTCGAGAGAACATTAACAATCAGCCTTTTTACTCAGCAGCAAATCATAGGATTCTAAAAGCAATAAATTTAAAACAAAGGTCTCCAAATTTCAGGCACGGGCAATTCCCTGCCAGGGACGGGGGACGTTTCGGTGTCGCGTTTTTCAAGGATGCTGAAATTCTCATCCTGATGAGAAACCACCCAATCGCTGCCGTAGAGGTCCCTGCGCCTATGCATTTCCGAATTAGTTTTTAATAAAATGAAATCGGCGGGGCTATGAGCTATTCGCTCGGCGAGTTTTGGTGTGTTTGGGTCAAGTAGCTCCATTGCGCTGCGAACGGTGTCTGCCGAGTAGACTTCTTCGTATCTTCCGTCGACGGAAATTTTATACAATGGATAGAGCCTCCAAAGCGCGTAGCTTCCAATGTTGAAGTCGACCAAAACATTTCCACCGCTTCTCTCGTTCCTAAGCCATTCGAGGGCATTAACCGGGTAATCACGATAATCGAGAGAAAACGAATCAGGTCGAGACAAATCCAGACATACCCGAATTAGTGCACAGAGTAAAAGCGCAAAAACAGATGCAGAAAAGGCTCTAACAAATACAATTCTCAGCCGCGGTTTTCTTGTCCAAATTTCCTTAAGCAACGTCTGAGCACCACTCGCGCCGAACACAATCACGGTAAACATAAAAAGTGGAACTAGCCGAGCGTGCGAAAACGCCTGATAGCCGGTAACTAGAACAAGAATTGTGCCCTCAAGTGAAATTCGACGTCGTATTAGGGAATAAGCGCTTATTGCTGCAAATGTAAGCGGAACAATCATTTCGAGAGAAAGCAGAGCGGGTGGTCTCCACTCAGGTATATCGATTCTATTCATGCCGACGGCTTGAAAAATATATAAGGTGTATCCAAGGCCGTAGGGGTTGATGAATGTTGCGGCTGTGCATGCAGCAAGTGCTGCAAATAGCGGCCATGCCCTAGAGTGATTCTCAATCAAATCGGCAACTGCGAACACTCCAATAAAAAATAAACCAACGACAAAACCTCCATGACAATTCGCCCATAAGAACATGGTCGGCGGCAAAAGGCATAGCAGACGAGTATCTCGCTTTTTCTTAAATAGTGCGGCTCCGTAAATTAGCAGTGCTAGGAATAAGTAGGTAAAGACTCGTGCACGAACAGTTGTGCCCCAAACCGAAGCGTAGCCGAAAACACCAACGGCCGGCAGTAAGTAAGCACTAGGCCTAAAATCAGTGTAGAGCTCTGCACTTCGTATGAGGAAAAATATTGTTATCCAGGCCAACGCAAGCTTGAAAATGAAGAGTCCATAGTCTCCCCATGCAGCGGCGATATGATAAAAGAATACGCCAGCGAGCCACTCATGGTCATACCAAACGTCCACAGTTTGGAGGTAAGAGAACGGGTCGCGGGTGACGACACCTCCGTAAATTTCCACCAACCTTCCGACAGCAACCCGTGCAAACAGGTCTGGGTCGACCTGAAGGTTCTGCAAAAGAATGAGGGCCAGCACTAGTGCAATAAGCGTAACCTGCAATACTGGCGCAGCTGCGTAGGAAAGCTTATCAGTCAGATAGTCTGTGACGGATTCGAACTGGGTTTGAAAATTACGCCCCGATTTGCTCATAGATGAAACATATAGACCACGGCTCCGAATTAGCAACTAAAAGCAATATAGAGCCTTACATAAGATTGAAAGGTTTTGACTCACGGAACGACTAACGTCAGATTGTTAGATATTGCATAAGCGGGGAGCTTGAGATGATAAAGAAAATTGCGGGAGTATATGTTAGTTTGGTCTCCAAGCTCAAAGATTTGCCTCCTCTGGCATTTCGACTCGTGCTGGCCTACGGATTTTACGGCCCAGCCATCAAGAAGTTCAATCACTTTGACAATATTATCGAATGGTTTGACAAAGGCCTTGGGCTGCCTTTCCCGGAGCTTAACGCCTACTTGGCGACAGGCACAGAAATGGCCGGGGTAGCATTACTGACTCTGGGTTTAGCGACGCGTTTTATTTCAGTTCCGCTGATGGTGACGATGGTCGTGGCGATTACCACGGTGCACTGGAGCAATGGTTTTGCGGCTTCGAAAAACGGATTTGAGATACCGTTTTATTATTTGCTGATGCTCTTTAGTTTAGTGGTCACCGGTGCCGGCAAATTTAGCTTGGACCACTTAATTGCAAAAAAATGCAGCGATACCTGCGGCACTGAAAGCAATACTTAGTAAAAACTGCCACGTACCCCTGCAGAAAACAGAAAAGGATTGCCGACGCTGGTTACTCCGTCGGCAGTTTTACCTGTTTCAATTTCTGTATCCAAAATATTCTCCGCGCGTGCAAATATTTCTACATGTTTGCTTATCGGAATTGCTGCGAAAGCGTTTAACACGTTGAATGCATCAAGGACTGATTGGTTTAAGTCGTCTTCAAA
>JAGRAN010000277.1 GCA_020434585.1 Bdellovibrionales bacterium | reverse complement strand
GAAACCGTCGCACCGCTGAGCGCGAATTCTTTCGCTGGAGCCGTCATCATGCCGAACCTGGTGCCGCCCGTCGACAGCTTAGAAAAATGCTTGAGCTATCGCGAACGAATCATCGCAGCCTGCGGAGCAAGTGACTTCGAACCGTACATGACCCTATTTTTCAAAAACTACAGCGAGAATGAGCTAGCTTCTGCCAAGCCGCATATAATCGGCATAAAACTCTATCCCGACGGAATCACCACCAACAGCCAAGGCGGTGTCAAAGCAATTGAGGACGCGGAGCCTACTATTAAAATAATGGAGCAGCTCGGAATACCTTTGCTGGTTCATGGCGAGACCGCGGACTTCGTGATGGATCGAGAACAAAATTTTCTAAGTGTCTATCAGCGACTGGCCGAAAAGTTCCCAAAGCTTCATATCGTAATGGAACACATCACAACTAGACATGCCCTGGCGCTGCTTGACCGTTTTGAAAACCTCTTCGCCACCGTTACCTTGCACCATCTCTTGATTACGCTCGACGATGTTGCCGGTGGCATGCTCAATCCCCATTTATTTTGCAAGCCAATCGCCAAACGCCCCGAAGATCGGGATGCACTGCTTGAGGCGGCGCTATCAGCTCACCCGAAACTATCATTCGGCAGTGACTCCGCTCCCCACCCGCAGAGCAAAAAAGAATGCTGCGGTTGTGCCGCCGGCGTGTTTACCGCTCCGATCGCCTTACCTATTTTGGCAGCTCTCTTTGACCAACACGGCAAACTCGAGAATCTTCAGGATTTTGTCAGCGGCAACGCCACTAGAAACTACCGCATCAATCCACCTAACAAAGAAGTAAAACTAGCCAAAGAAGCAACTCGCATTCCTGAAAAATACGGTGACGTTGTGCCGATGTGGGCGGGGCAGGAAATTTCCTGGCGCCTGGTGAGTTAGCTTTCGAACTAAGTAAAATCGATTAAGCAAACGGAAAAATTCGTGAAACTGAAAGCCCTCGTTTTTATTCTCGTCTCGCTGCTATACGCGAGCCCGTCATGGGCGAAGACCGGCAGTGTCGTCTTTATTTTGGATGGCTCCAACAGCATGTGGCAGCGCATGGACGGAAGAGAGAAAATCTTGGTGGCCAGAGAAGTGATTGGGAAGGCTATTGCCGAACTTCCGTCAGAGCAGTTCGTCGGTCTCGCTGCCTATGGCCATCGCCGCGAAAGTGATTGTAATGACATAGAAATGCTTCTACCTGTCGGTAAACATTCGAAGTTGGAATTCGAGAAGGCATTAAATTCTGTTGTTCCGCACGGGAAAACTCCAATCACCGCTTCGATGAAATTTGTTGCGCAGAAGGCAAAGCAAGCCAATGCCCCACTGCATCTCGTCTTGGTAAGTGATGGCAAGGAAACCTGCGAAGGAGATCCCTGTGCCGCCGCTGCCTCCTTGCGAGAAGCAGGAGCCGAGGTAAGGGTTCACGTAGTCGGTTTCGATGTTCGCCCTGACGAAAGAAAACAATTGCAGTGTATTGCAAGCGCTGGTGCGGGCACCTACTTTGATGCCAGGTCGAGTGGAGAACTTACGAGCGCACTTGGCAAGATTCAGGAGACGGTAAAAGCAGAGGTCGAAAAAAAGAGCAATGCTACTCAATTGGAAGCCCCGCTAGTTCCCAGCTGGGAAGCCCACATCAATTCACAAGTCTACAAAGGAACTCGTTCGGTCTTTTTGGCCGCGAGCGGAAAGCCGCTGATACAGTTGGTGAGCGAAAACGCAGAGAACATTGCGCTAACAATTGACGGCCCGCTCAAGGGTAAACAAACCGTTTCGTCTGCGAGTTTTGTTTCCGGCCGAGGAGCCATGTGCAGGAAAGTCGGCAAGGAAAACTCATTCGAAATTGAACTTAACTCATCTCGCGAAGGATGGCTTTCAGGAACATTTAAAGGAAAGCTTGGCTGTTCGGATCATACACTCCTACAAGTCACGGGATCCTTTCTGCTTAAAGCAGACAATACGCTAAAGGAACATTTCAAGTGAAACATTCTACTTTTCTAAGCATGCTGAAATTTATTCACAGGCGATACAAAATATCAAAAAAATCCATTTTGATTTTTTGCTTTGTCTAC
>JAGRAN010000276.1 GCA_020434585.1 Bdellovibrionales bacterium | reverse complement strand
GTTGCCACTTTATCTAGGAAGGCTTCTTCTTCGACGTCTTCCGGCGCAAGCGGCGGAGGTTCGACCAGTTCTTGGGCTGGGTCAAGCTTGTTCATTAGTTCTTCGAGCAGCTTTTCGTCGGGGACTATCGGCTCTTCGTTTTCGGCATTGGCTGGAGTGATGTCTGCTACGACCCAGCCGACTCCTTTCACGTAGACTTCCGGCCAGGCATGGCGGTCTCCGAGGTGAAGCAGGATGTGTCCGTCCTTGGCGTAAGTCAGATCCGTGAGATAGCCGGTAGCGATTCTTGACGGGATCCCAAGTAGGCGAAACATATAAACAGCAGCGTGAGCAAAGTGAACGCAGTAGCCGCGCATTTCGTCGCTGAACAGATAGGGCGCTACAGGGTCTCCAGTCTTTGTGGTCGTATGTCCCGGCTTCCTAGTATAGAGACTCTTTTCGGAAAGATATTTGATGATTGCCGTTACCTTCTGAATCGGTGACTCAAAGGTAGAACTCAGCTTGTTGGCAAATGCACGGTATCTTAAATCTTCGCCAAACTTGTCCGCGACTGGTTCTTCCTGTTGATAGCGAGCTTCCCAGTCCTTATCGGGATCTTTTGTTAAACTCCCCGGCGCTCTGAGGTAGTGTTCCCAAGTTGCTTTATCCCAGTCTGGGTTTCCGACTTCTTCGCCAATCAGCGTGTCGAGCTTGATAACTGGTGCGAAGGAAACTGACTGGTAAGCCAGGTTAAATTTATCTTCGTCGGGATTCTTAATCAGTCTGATCGACTGCGGGTAGTCGAGTGCAAATAGTGTTTTGTGCTTAGTTAGCAGATAGATCGACTGCACAACCTTGGTTCGATTGTCCGGAAGTTCCCGCTGCGGGGAAATATAAGGCTGTCCCGGCTTGATTCGCGGGACGTCGTCGTCGAACTGGTTTGATGCGATTACAAGTTCTCGTCCATTATATTCGCTCAAGGCACCTTCGCGCAGATACATCATCGGCGACCAAGGATTTTGATCGTAGCCGGTCTCCATTCTCACGAGAGCCGACGGCTGCCTCGTTTTGCCCACAGCGGAGTGAAATCCGAGCGGACTTTCTCCTTCCGAGTCAGTGTTTGAGCCGACACCGTTAGAAGCGCGGCTAAGGTCGGCAGAGTATGTGCGGTTAATAAGAGAAGCGTAGCCCAGCATAAATACTACGAGAGAGCAGAGCACTGCTGCTGCGGCTGTCACACGCGCTTTGCCTCGGGAATGAATTGGCTGAGCGCTGCCGAAAATTGGGCGTTCGTGAGAGAGGATTAGGTAAATTGCAAGAACAAGCGTGTAAACGACGCCTAGACCAAGCAGCATGTGCTGCGGTTCAAGCTGGGCGATTGGATTGTCCCAAGCAAAGCGCATCACATTTTTGGGTGCATCGAGCTGATAATTGCGGTGGGCGCCCAGTAGGTAAACAAAAAGAGCCGAGACAAACGTCGCTTCAACAGTGACTGCTGAATGTCTGGTCCAAAACAACCACGACAACAGGAAAGCGCCTCCGTAGAAGCCGAGCAGGAGCCAAATATGTTCCGCAAATCTAAACACTGTGAAGGGGGCGGCTTCCGGATCGCTTAGCTGCACTGATTGGGCAAGCCAGAAGGTGAGATACAGCGCGCCGCACAGTATGGCATGAAGCAGGGCGGTTTTAACGAAGCTGACTCGCCGCTGCAAAAAGCTTCCACTAATAAAAATACCTGCCAGGACTGCGGCAACTAGAAGCCAGGTCGATGTTCCGAAATCAATACTGACCGCCAGGAACACGGTTAGAACTGCGGCGATAACTCCACGAAAAATCTGAAGTGCAAAAATACTGCGCTCTGAACTATGCGGCGCACTGCTTTGCGGATCTAAGTGCTGGAGGCTTTCGCTCATCTGATTTTGACGACCATTACCCGAAATTACTGCATAAAATAAGACGAAAAATTATCAGTTAAGTTCATAAATACTTTCTACACAGAAGGCTCGCATAGCAGAAGCTCGGTGGAGCCGCTTTGCCCTGCGGCGATAGCATTAAGCAAGCTTGCGCTGCTGCTAACCTTCTCAGGCTTAAAGCTCTTTTCCACTCGCTTGAGCCACAAGTTGGTCTTCTGCTCAGCTTTGCGCATTCTGAGGTTTAAATCGACAGCGGGATCCAGCGAATCCGGTGCTAATACAATAGTCAGCGCAGCGTGGTTTGCCGCGGCAATATTACGAACGTGGTCAAACCATTTCGTGTCATTCTCTGGAGCAAAAACGACGACCCGGCGAATTACTCGATTAAGATTTGCGAGGCCGGCAAAGAACTGTTCTAGATCTCGCCCGGTTCCGGCATGGGCGCTCCAGACTGAACGGTTGATCATCGCAGAAATCTTCTCGGGCGTTGTCGCTACAACTTCGTCGGAAGTAGCGGCTCCCTCGTGGTGGCTTGAGTGATAGCTTGTTCGGTAGGCGCCGGATCCGTCGGTGCCAAAGAGAATAGTAATTGAATTGTTCTCAAGCTGAGCGAGGTAGCTCTGCAGCGCTCCGGCAACGTGGTCGTCATTGCGATTTGCAATCAAATAAACTGCGACTTCGCCTTCGGGAATAATTGCGGGCTCAGGTCTCCTTACGACGACTGCGCCGGTTTTCGCATATACTTTCCACAGGATACGTTTTACTCCGTCGCTGGGGTCGTATTGCTTGATGTCGAACAAATCCCCTGCGCGTTCTTTCGCTTGATCTAATGTGTCGCCGGAGCGTGAGCTTGCTGCCACAATCGGCAGAGAGCGAATCTGAATATTGCGAGCCGAAACTTCTACGCCGACCTCCGCGGGCATCTCCCACGATATTTCGGTGAACCCGAGAGCGTCGCGCAGTGAAAGACTCAAGTGGTCGAGTGTCCAGAATCCGCGGTGGGGAAAACGGATGGTGTCGACGACTCTGCGCACAGCCTCTTTTCCGCTGATGACATGCTCCGGGCATTCGACGAGGTCATGCTGAAATACGCGGTTTACATGCAGCGAGAAAAACGGCGGAAGCAGGGCGTTTCGCACTGTGAGTCCTGCGCGAACAGGCGAGCGGGAATACAAGCCCTCGCGATCGAAGTGCGGCTCGATTCGGAGTATTTTAGCCAGACGCCGCCGCACTAGGAGAGAAGTCACTAAAGCTAGCAGCAGCATCGCAGCGACGCCGCCGCCGAGCATGTAGGCAATCAAATCGCTTTCGTCTGCGGCGATAAACTGTAGAGCAGCCGCCGAGAGGGCAATTGCGATGAAGCCTCGGATGGTTAGCGGCTGGGCTTGTTTAATTTTGCGAGCAGTGCGCAGGGTTCGCCGAAAAGTCGGGCGCAGGCGTCTTCGTAATTGTCTAATTTGATGAAACAGTTTGTTACCCACACTGGTTAGATGGTGCTGCCCGCCACAAAGTTCAATAGTATTCGGGGGTGAATAACTCGGCAAGTACTAGGGAATCGCCAGCCCGCAGTTCACGGCAAAATGAATCAACTCCGCATTGGAGCTGATTCCGAGCTTCTGAACGATGCGAGCTCGGTGGGTTTCCACCGTTCTGGGGCTGATCAGCAGCTTTCTGGCGATGGACGAATTTTGAAGTCCGTTGGCCAGCAAATGGAAAATCTCTCGCTCCCGATTGCTGAGCAGACTAAGCGGGTCATCTTCGACTCGGACTTCATGGTCGTGAAACCTGCCGTCCAAATCGCCTGATAGGTATTTTGAGCCACCGCAAACGCTAGCTACTGCATTGCGTAGCTCTTCTTCCGTTGCGTTCTTGGTTAGATATCCGTCGGCGCCGGCTTTAATTGCCTGCTCGGCGACTTCCAGTGAATTGCAGCGAGTTAGTGCGAGAAAGGGGATTTTTAGTTTTCTTCGCCGCAGCTCGAAGAGAATTTCGATGCCGCTTGGTCCAGGAAGAGCAAGTTCTGAAACAATAAGGTCAGGCCGTTGTTTGTCCACCGCAGCAAGGGCGTCGGCCAAATTCCCAGCTTCATTATCTACTGTGACACCGTCAATTTCGGAGATTAGACGCTTCAGCGCCTTTCGGACGAGCACGGAGTCGTCCACCAGGAGAATAGAGGTTGCGGTCTTCACTTTCGCAGCTCTTCTAACCTATCGCAAGGAGTCCGATTGACAGCAAACGGTACTGCTAAGTGAACCGACTCAGTTATCTGGCCGGTTCGCCGGGAGCTACTACGGATAATCCCCATTTTATCGCGAATCTAATGAGCTCGGCGTTTGAGTTGAGCCCAAGTTTCCTCACCACCCGAGCCCGGTGCGTTTCTACCGTTCTGGGGCTGATAAAAAGCTTCTTTGCGATCGATGCGTTCTGCATGCCGTCGGCGAGGAGATGGAAAATCTCTCCCAATTCGGTGAAGAGCTG
>JAGRAN010000275.1 GCA_020434585.1 Bdellovibrionales bacterium | reverse complement strand
TGGCGAACTTCTTTTGAAGCTCCTGCTGGAGGAGCCTTCCGGCTTCGGCTATTGGTCCCCGCTCAACCGCACCGTCATGAAAGAAGTAGGTCATGCTATACGGAACAAGTATGCGGACAGCGCCGCGCTTTACCATGTCATCCAAATCACCAGTAAACTTTTTGAGAATCGCCTTTTCCATTTCAGACAATTCCGCAGGAGGGGCTTCGACTGCGGCTTCGGCGGTGGACGATTGCTCGAGTTTGCTGCGCAAAGTGGAGGAGGAATCGGAGCCTCCGCAAGATATCAAGCAAACAAGCAAAAAGGACTGCAGTAAAATTATTAATCGCTTCATTGCCCACTCCGTTCTGTAAGGCTGTCGTTGCTGTCCTACTCTTCTACCACAAGCGAGTTAAGACGAAATGACGCGAATCTTAGAATAGCCCTTTTACTTGCAGCGCTATTTTAGTAAAGAATTTATCAAGTAAGGGTTGCATTATTCAGCGCGTGTTGTCTCTTTAACATCAGGGTGTATTCGTGGAGTTAGCCGCGTTTCTTACGCCGAAAATCATTCTGACAATTCACGTGCTTGGGGTGCTTAGCGCAATCCACGCTGCTCGGTATGCTCGGACTTCACAGGGGGCAATCGCCTGGGTTTTTGCACTGATCCTATTCCCGTATTTTGCCCTGCTGCTTTATTGGATTTTTGGCCCACGAAAATTTGAAGGCTACCTGAATAAGCTGCAGCTCATTCGGGAAACCCATCACGGGGCGCTTACTCAGTATCGAGAGAAATTAGATCAGTTCAAAGCTAAGCTTACTGGAGCGCGAGAGTCATCAATTGAGCTGCTTGAGCGTCTGACTCCTTGGCCAGTGACTCACGGTAATGCGGTTACGCTACTCGTCAACGGCGAGGTGACATTTCAGGCAATTTGCGAAGCAATTGATTCGGCGCAAGAGTATTTGCTGATTCAGTTTTATATCTGGCGCTGCGATAACCTCGGCAACGCCCTAAAAGAGCGAATCTTGGCGAAGCTCGAACAGGGTGTGAAAGTTTACTGTATGGCCGATTCGGTCGGCTCAATCGCTTTGTCTGCAGCGTATGTTGAGGAGCTAAGGGCTGCCGGCGCAGAATTTACTTTTTTCGGTTCAAAGGGGCTGATTGGCAAATATTCAATAAATTTTCGCAACCACAGAAAAACTGTAGTGGCTGACGGGCATAGTGCTTTTGTGGGCGGACACAACATTGGAGACGAATATCTAAGTAAGGACGCAGAATTCGGTATTTGGCGCGATACCCACCTAAAAGTGATTGGTCCCGCCGTGCAAATAATTCAATCCAGTTTTCTTGCAGACTGGTTTTTCGCAACAGGCCAAGCTATTAGTGTTCGAAGAACTCCTCGACATGCCGACTCGGGAGACTTGGTCGTCCTGCCAATGTGCACAGGTCCCACGACGGATCTTGAAGATTGCAGCCTGATGTTTATGGAAGCTATCTCTTCTGCCAAAAATCGCTTTTGGATTGCTTCGCCCTATTTCGTTCCCGACGAGTCAATCACCCAAGCTCTGCAGATGGCTGCGCTGCGCGGTACTGATGTTAGAGTCATGCTTCCGAAAAAACCTGACAATTTAATGGTCTGGCTCGCGAGCTTTTCCTACATCGGTCAGATGCTGGAAGCGGGAGTTCGAGTGTATCACTACGATGCGGGGTTTTTGCATCAAAAGGTGTTTTTGGTCGATGACGACTGGAGTTGCGTCGGCACGGCCAACCTCGATAATCGCTCGCTTCGCTTAAATTTCGAATTAAGTGTATTAGTTTTTGATAGAAATTTCGCGGTGGAGGTTGAGGAAATGCTTATCAGAGATTTGGAGGGTGCGTTCGAATTTACCAAGGACGACTATGAGAACCTTCCGACTTCTATGCTTGTAGCGTCTGCGATTTCTAGATTGGCTTCTCCAATCTTATAGTTCTCGACTCTTCAGGAGTATTTGAGGCAGTTTGTATTATGTTGATATGTTAACTAGGCCGGCTGGACGCACTTTAACGATGAAACTTATACAAAAATCATTGCTCATTTTCGTTCTGGTCTTCGCTCACGCAGGCTGTGGAAAAATTTGGTCCACTGCACCTCAGCCGGATACCGATGAGGTCGCAGACGCAGATACGCTTGATTCAGATACTAGCGACTCACAGATGTCTGCTGAGATTTCTGCCGATGAATCCGCCGATGAATCCGCCGCGGAAGAGAAACCTTTGGAGGAAGTTCGGCTCGACGGCATGTCTAAAAAAGAACTTTTTTGGGAAGGCTTGGACGCCAATGATGAAGGCGCCGCCCAGAACAACGTCGGCGTAATGACCAAAGGCGACCAAAAGTTCATGGACGACACTAACACCTTCATCACAGACAAGTACGACCACTGGGTAAATAAGCTAGACAGCTTTTTTACAGAGGAGCGAACGACTCAAGTATACCGTGGTAACCAACTTAGATTCCGTCTCGGGACAACAATTGATTCTGACGGGGAAAGTGAATTGATTACAAAGGTTCGAGTTTCGTTTCGCCTGCCTCGACTCGAGAATAAATTAGATCTGTTTATCGAAACTTATTCTCCTGATGAGCAGGATTTTGACGACAACGTAGGCGCAGAGGATGAAAACAATCTGTCTGTCGGTGCTCGTATGTTTCTGTTTGACGACAGTATAATCGAATCTAACCTCGACTTTGGTATACGTTTTCGACCCACTCCTGACCCATTTACTCGCCTCAGACTTTCGAAGCCGTTTGACCTAGGGGATAAGTGGATTTTTCGGCCGAGCCAATATTTCCTTTACGAACTTGAAGACGGTGCAAGCACCACTTCGCGAATTGAGTTTAGCAAACGTTTTTCAAAGGTAAGTGCTGTACGCAGCAGATCCGAAGCTGAATGGTCAGAAGATCTGGTAGATAACGGCGACAACGTTTCCTGGTATCAGAGCTTCCTTTACTACCATACGTTTTCACGCCTGCGTGGCATACGACTTGAGGCGCGGGTTGAAGGATTCACGTCTCCATCGATCGCGACCGATACATACCGAACAAACTGGAGATGGCGCCAGGCGATGTATAGCGATTGGCTCTTCTATGAGATTGAACCGTATCTGCGCTGGGAGCGTGAAGACGGCTGGGACACCGAGCCGGGCATAACATTCCTGCTTGAGTTTAACTTCCAGCATAGACATCTTGACGATCTGAAGGACGGACGCTTGAACGGCAACGGCGAAGATCTCCCGCCAGAAGCAAATTCAGAAGGGGTGTTTAACTAATGAAGAGACTGCTTTGTTTGCTCTTTCTGCTCTTGTCGGCCGATACCGCCAGTGCGATCAACGTTAGGTTTCTTAAGGACACCGTAATCTCAAAAATGACTGAGGATGATATCAGCCACTTTGAACGAGCACTTGCGGATTCCTTAGATCGCCTGCCGGATGGCGGACGCATGCAGTGGTCGAACCCTGAGACCGGTGCACAGGGAATCATTGCTCTGGACGAAACGTACACTCAAGCGGGCCTTAACTGCCGCAAAGTGCGTGTACGCAATCGCAAAGGTGAAACAGAGGGAACTGCCAACCGCTGGAACCTCTGCAAAACCGAAGCAGGATGGAAGATCGCCCCATGAGACAAGAGAAGCGTTTTATGACAATAGCCTATCGAAGCTTGTTTTTACTGCTTTTTATTGCCCAAACAGCTTGTTCTCGATCGACGCTGACCACTGTTTGGGCAGATAAGGATTACGGTAAGGGTCCTGTCTCCAGTGTAATGGTTGTGGGTGTCAGCTCCGACGAGAAGGTGCGCCAGTTGTTCGAAGAGCATTTCGTAGAGCTGTTTGAAGAGCGATCGACAGAAGCAGTCCCCAGCTTCAAATCAATTCCCAAAAGTTCTAAAGCTTCGAAGGAAGCAGTTGAGGACACAGTACGGCGCAGAGGTATTCAGTCTATATTTGTCACGCGCATGGTTGGCATTGATAAGGAAGTAGCCTACATCGAAGACCCCGTCGTAGACTCGCACGCGGCACGTTACAATCGGCGGTTTGATTCTTACTATCCAGAGGCTTACGGCTCTGCCGCAACAGCAGTTACCTATACCTTCTATAAGCTCGAAAGCAATTTGTATGATTCTGAGTCGGGTGCGCTGATTTGGTCGGCGCGCTCTAAGCTATTCGAGCCTGGAACTACCGATGATGCGCTCGAAGAACTCGGCGATTTAGTGATGAACGATCTCTACAAGCGCGGTTACGTAAAGTCGTCTAGCAAGTAGTCGAATGATTTAATGTGTTTCGCCTCGCGTCACGGCCTTCTCGGCGTGGCGATGCAGCTGCTGCTCAATATAAAAGAAAAACGGATTGTACCTAAGTCGCATCAGTTGACCTGCCGCGATGCTTAAAACGTCGCGCTCTCCTCGCGGAGCTAGTGTACCCAGCGTTGCTCTAGTTCCGGGCGGTGCGCCAGATCCATCACCGTAAATCGGATCTTCCGGAGCGAATGGGATGGCTACGTGCGACAATGAGAAGATGCCAAAGGGCCACTCGCGGCCAAGCGGAGTTTCTGTGACCGTAGTTTCGCCAGCCTGGCGAGTCTTAGCGACAATTTTATAACCGCCGCCTCTATTCGTTACGATGGTAACAGCGTAGTTTAAAGGTTGATCAAACTCTAACAGCCGCAGAGTCGCGTGCGGGTCAACTGAAAAGAAGGGAATTAAGTCGGCTTCGTGATTGACGTCGAAAACAACCAGTTCGCTGCCGTTGTTGGGAAGGCGCTGATATAGGTCGGTAACAATCTTTTTACCGACTATCGTTGCGTCGACGGCTGACTGGAATGTGATGACTGGCGGCATCTCACGCATTTTGTCGGCATCAGCTACTCTGTCCAGGTTGTGCTGAATTGCTTTTGACAAATACCAACTCTGGGCGCCAGCGTTCTTAGTGAAAGAATTGTACTTATAGGGGTCGTACTCTAGTTCGAGCGATAGCCATTTGTTTTTTTCAAATAGTGGATGCCAGGTGAACAGCTTGTGCCAATTCGATGCTCGCGCAAAAGCAGTTATACCAACAGCTGGCGAGAACAAAAATAGCTGCTCAGGAATCGGATCGGTTTTATTCAAAATTGCAT
>JAGRAN010000013.1 GCA_020434585.1 Bdellovibrionales bacterium | reverse complement strand
TCGCTTAACAGAACTCAATCCTGCGCTACGTGTCATCAGCCAGAGAGAGCATTCATCGATCCTCGCGATAACGGAATAGGTGCAGTTGCGTCTCGTGGTGATGATGGCGTCAGCCTTGGCCAGCGTAATGCTCCAACACTTCTTTATGCGCTATTTAGTCCGGTGTTTCAGCAGACTGCTTCTGGTCAATTCGTCGGGGGCCAGTTTCTCGACGGTCGACAAGCGGATCTTGCGGGTCAGGCGGGAGAGCCCCCAATTGGCCCAGCTGAAATGGGGCTACCCGACAAGGCTGCGGTTGTAGCGAGGATTATGGAGAATCCAGAGTACGTCAGCATTTTTAAATCGTTCTACGGAGATCTTATTTTTGATGATGTAAACGCAACGTACAGTGCGATGCAGCAGGCCATAGCGGAGTTTGAGATGTCCGATGAGTTCGCTGCATTTGACTCTAAGTATGACCGTTTCCTGGCGGGAGAGTACCAGATGACGCCCCAAGAGAGCTTGGGGCGAGCGCTATTCTTTTCTGCACAGTTTACGAACTGCAGTTCCTGCCATCAGCTTCAGGGATTTGGCGGTGCGGCGAGTGAAACCTTTTCAAACTACGAATACCACAATATTGGAACGCCTAGAAATGATGCTTTGCTTGCGGCTAACGGCGGAAGGATTGACAACGGATTACAGCAAAACACGGCAGCCGCTTCGAACGCTAATCTGGGGAAAATAAAGGTGCCGACGCTGCGTAATGTTGCAGTTACCGGACCGTATATGCATAACGGAGTTTTTGCAGATTTGCGTACGGTGGTTCTTTTCTACGATAAGTTCAACAACGCAGCGAGAACAGTTAATCCAGAAACGGGCCAGCCCTGGAGAGGTGCAGAGTTTCCATCGACTGTTAATTTTGAAGAACTAGAAGCGGCTCCCGCCTTGTCTGATGAGGATGTTGATGCCTTGGTTGCCTTCCTCAGAACCCTTACCGATCGGCGTTTTGAGCAGCTCGATCCTCCAAACCAGTAGCAGCTCCCATCTCCTTATTTGGCTCATGCGCAAGAGTTCAAAATGACGGTAAATTGCCCCAGCAGCTGAAGAAGCTCAGAGTCGAAGTGGTATGTGCTAGTAATCATTGGACTTTTACTGGCAACAATTACATCCATAGCTGCCATAACATTAATGTCAGCCGAATTACGCGGTTGGCGGTTTAACTTAACTTGGGTTAAAGGGGCAGGTTCGATTGGTATACCACGGTTTTTTAAAACGAGTCCTGCCTCTTTTTTTCTTTCTAGCAGCAGCCTCCGACTGCGGCGTTCGCTTCTTGCAGCGCAGTGCCGACTGAGCAGTCAAACAGTCCAAAATGCTTCGACTTGTCACCAACCACTCGAAAGTGTTTGGCGAACCGTGTACTACTGAGCATGTCCGCCGTGTTGCCGCAAACGAGCATCGGTTTGTCTTTGATAAAAACGTGATGGTCATCGAGGGTAAACTTGGTAGGTGACTCCGGCATAGTACCTAAATAATAAGCAACTTGACCGAAGTCTTCGCAGCGATCCTCCAGCGGAAGTTTAAATGCACGAATAGTTAGTGAGCAAAAATTAATATCTCCAACCTGCGTTTCGATATCAGCATTATCAATCTTCAACTTAGCGCTGGAAACCACTCTAAAATCCGCGCATCCCAGTTGCAGAAGCATTCGTCGGAAGTCTTCTATGTACATTGCACCGCCCAGGCATTCACCGAGAAGTATCGGGTCGTTCCTGAGATCCTCCGGTATACGGCTTGTAGTAAAGACGTCAGAGAAAAACAGCTCACCGCCAGGCTTTAATACTCGAAATATCTCGTCGAATACTTTCGCCTTATTTGGACTGAGATTAATTACGCAATTAGAAACGACTATATCAATGGAGCTATCTTCAATTTCCGCTTCAGCCAAATCTTCGATATAGCCATGGCGAAACTCGACATTGGATTTGCTGAATCCAAACTGCTGCATCTGGTATGCTTCATGTTGTCTAGCTACCGAGAGCTGTGACTGAGTCATATCTACACCGATAATTCTGCCTGACTCCCCCACGAGTTTTGATAGCACGAAACAGTCCCTTCCTGTGCCACAACCCAGGTCCAACACTGTGCAGCCGGAAAGAGCTTCCGGGATGGGAGAACCACATCCGTAGAACTTGTCTAGAATTTCAGGATGAATGTGGGATAAGACTTCTGAGACGTATTTGGGAGCCGGTGCACCGGTGCAGCAGGCGTTTGTTTGCAGATCTTTGTTAGAAGTAAGTTTTTCGCTGTAATACTGTTTGACCACGTTGAGGGTGTTCTGTTCGCTCGATTGCATACCGCCGCTCCACTAATAGATTACCTGCAGTGTCCCAATTTATTCGAAGAATAAGCGGCACTGTTACAAACGGAAAAAGCTTCCCGAAACCTGTTGTAGAATTATAATATCTACCTTTGAATGAGCAAGCGGATGCATAAAGCGGACGGCGCAATGATTTCGGCAGTTATATTCGACATGGACGGCCTGCTAATCGATTCAGAGCCTGTTTGGCGCAAGGCTGAAGTGCGCGTATTTAATTTGCTGGGGGTTCCGTTAACTGAAGATCGCTGCTCCCAAACTATGGGACTGCGTCTCGATGAAGTTGTTAGACATTGGCACGAGCAGTATCCCTGGGGAGAGCTCGATGTAGAGGAGGTTGCGGAAGACATCTTAAACGAGATGGAGGAGCAGCTGCGCAGACACACTGCCGCGATGCCAGGGGCTCATCAGCTGATTAGCTTTTTTCAAAATCGCGAAGTTAGGCTTGCGCTTGCGACTTCCTCGTATATGAGGTTGGTGAATGTTGTTTTAGAGCAATTAGCCTTGTCAGACGCTTTTGAAGTAGTACGCTCTGCTCAGTTTGAGAAGCGAGGCAAACCACATCCAGACGTGTTTTTGACAACGGCACATCGCCTCAATGTCGCGCCGGAGCGCTGTCTGGTATTTGAAGACTCCCCAAACGGCGTGCAGGCTGCGTTGAGCGCAGGTATGAAATGCGTTTCGGTCCCTGAGCAGCTCTATAAAGAAAATTCAGTTGTTCATCAGGCTGACTTAGTGCTGGCTAGTCTATCCGAGTTTACTGAAGCGCACTGGAATAAGCTTAATGGACAATAGCTTGCAGTTGTTGATATCTGCGCTTGGCAGCGAAGACGCGTACGAACGCAGCGTAGCCGCTGAAGCACTCGGAAACTTAGGCCCCGATGCGGCACCTGCGGTAAAGGAATTGATTCGGTGCGCCAAAGATCGCGATCCGGAGGTTGCATATCTTGCCGGCCAGGCGCTTGCGCGTGTTGGTACTGAGGAAGCTAACCAGGCGGTCAGAAAATTTACTGTTCCTGCTCTGGTGAAGCGCCTCAAGCATCCGGATTACTCCGAGCGCTCAGATGCCGCAATGTCACTTGGAGAGCTTGGTCAGCTCGCAGAAGGCTCGGAGCTTGAATTGCAACAACTATTTCTCGAACCTATGAGCGAACCTGCGCTGCATGCAGCTCGTGCCCTACGATCGATCGGAACACCGAAGAGCATGGCGATGTTCGAGCAATTTGCTGATCAGTGGCAGGAAGTGTTTATCGAGCAGCTGCTTCATGATGACGAAGCTGTTCGAGATTTCGCTTGTTTTGGCCTAAAGCTGCTTGATACTCCTGCCGCGAGAAAGGCGTTGGAAATAGTTGGGGTGGGTGACTAGCAGCCGATTAAAAGCTGTAAGAATCACTCTACCGGATCAAGATCCAGGTCCGGCGCGACAGCCGGGTTGTCTTCTTTTTCATTGGATTTTTCGGCAATAAACTTGTCGATTTTATCTTTATTCTGGTGAGTAAAGACCACCGCTTCTTTAAGTTGATGGAGCGTGTCCACGAATTCGCTAATAGTCCTTGTGCCTTTGTCTAAATTCTCCGCGACGTTTCCGGCCTGTCGTTCCGTCATTGCCAGCGCAACGAGCACGACCATCGTAATAATTCCGCCGGCAAATAGATAAGGCGCCATCTTGTAGAAAGACGGTCCTGTCAGGCCGCGGTTATACATGCTGTCGATATGTGGCTGCCTAATTGTCGGGGCGGCAGTGCTGAACACTTCAGACAACGGCTCATCAACGGAAACGTGATCCTTTAGAACTCCAAGCATCTCCTCCGCAGACGTGAAGCGCTCGTCCGCATGCTTTTCAGTCGCTTTGCGCACGAAAGATTCAAACCAAGGCTCTACTTGATTTTGCTTGCCCCCAAGGGCGGGAAGCGGCTCCTTGATAATTTTGGTGGCAAGGTTGTACCAACTTTCCTCTGCGAAGGGCACGCGGCCAGTGCTCATTTCAAACGCAATGATTCCACAAGCGAAGAGGTCGGCGCGATGATCGATTGCTTTGCCTTGGATTTGTTCGGGTGACATATAGTACGGAGTACCGACGCATTCACCTGTCTGCGTGAAGCGCTTTTCGAAATCTTCACTCCGTGCCAGGCCAAAATCTGTTAGCTTTACCACCCCGTCTTTGGTTAGCAAAATATTCCCCGGCTTAATATCCCTATGCAGCACGTCGTTTGAGTGAGCATAAGAAACAGCCTTTATTACATCGTATAGAATTCTGGTTACATCGCTGATGGGCAAGGGTCGACCGTTATGCAGAAGTCTGTCCAAACTGGTCCCGTTGATAAACTCCATCGTGATAAATTGGTGTCCTGTTTCGGATTCACCAAAGTCAAAGGTGCGAACGATATTGGGATGAGTTAATTTACGGGTGATCAGGATTTCGTTGCGGAAACGCTCTTTAACGGTGTTGTCTGAGGTGACCTGCGGATTCAGCAGTTTTACAGCAATCCGTGTGTTTTCTAGCTTTCGATCAATTGCTTCATATACTGCGCTCATCCCGCCGGAGCCAATTTTGCGAACGATGTCATATCTACCGCAGAGCAGTGTGCCTACACCGATCCCAAGCGGCTCATACTGCTGAACGCGGATCTGGGCGTCTTGCATGACAAACTCCAACCGAAAGACACAGGAATCGACAAGATATAAGTCGACAAGATCTTCGTGCGACTTAAATAAGTTTTAGTGACAGATAGAATTAGTCGGCCAGGAAAATACTACTATTTGTAGATAGTTATGGGCTTGGGCTGGCCGGCATCGACTACCTGATGCCGGCCTCAAGGCCTCATGCCGCCTGCTTATCCTTCGGCGTGAATTGGGCAGTTTCAGTCGATCCTTCGAGGGCTAGCGTTGACGCTGAGCCACCTGTGATGACTTTTGAAACTTCATCAAAGAATCCAGTTCCAACTTCACGCTGATGGCGGGTCGCGGTGTAGCCTGCCTGCTCTGTTGCGAATTCTCTTTCTTGAAGTTCTGAATAGGCTGACATACCGCGCTCGCGGTAGCCGCTTGCAAGTTCGAACATGCTTAAATTAAGCGCATGGAAGCCGGCAAGAGTTACAAATTGGAATTTATATCCCATCTTACCAAGTTCCTCTTGAAACTTAGCAATAGTTGCGTCGTCCAAATGTTTGCGCCAGTTAAACGAAGGAGAGCAGTTGTACGCAAGCATTTTGCCGGGATACTTCGCGTGAATTGCATCGGCAAATTGGCGAGCTTCTTCGAGATCCGGAGTAGACGTTTCGCACCAGATAAGGTCGGCGTAAGGAGCGTAAGCAAGTCCTCGCGCGATTGCCATCTCCAATCCACCTGAGATTTGGAAAAAGCCTTCCTGAGTTCTTTCCCCTTCGATAAACGGCTTGTCGTAGTCGTCAATGTCGCTTGTCAGAAGCTTAGCGCTATGAGCGTCGGTCCGCGCAATAATAAACGTCTTTGTTCCACAAACATCAGCAGCTAGTCGAGCTGAGATCAGCTTTTTTACGAACTGGTTTGTCGGCACTAAGACCTTGCCGCCCAAGTGGCCGCACTTCTTTTCGCTGGAAAGCTGATCTTCGAAGTGAACACCAGCTGCACCCGCCTCAATCATCGAACGCATCAATTCATAAGCATTCAAATTGCCACCAAATCCTGCTTCAGCATCGGCTACAATCGGGGCTAACCAGTAAGTGCTTCTGGTCCCTTCAACGCTTTCAATTTGATCCGCTCGGAGCAGGGTCTCGTTAATCCTTTTAACAACGGTCGGAACGCTATTGGCCGGATAAAGGCTTTGGTCTGGATACATGCAGCCAGCTAAGTTGGCGTCTGCCGCCACTTGCCACCCACTTAGATAAATCGCCTTGAGTCCTGCCTTTACCTGCTGCATCGCCTGGTTGCCGGTGAGGGCTCCGAGGGCATTAACATAATCTTCTGACTCGAACAGCTTGGCTAGTCGCTCGGCTCCAAGTTCGGCAAGGGAGTAAGTAATGTCAAACGAACCGCGCAGTTTGATCACATCTTCTGCGGAGTAGGGACGCTCGATTCCCTCCCAGCGCGGATCTATTTTCCAATCTTGCTCGATCTGCTCAATCCTGCGCTTCGCGTCTATTTCTCGAACCTTGTTCATAATAATTCCTCCGTTGCCTAAATCTTTTATGCTAATTTGCTGTATCAGATGCACTGCACAAAAACTCTGGAAACTGATCTTGCAAGAAAATATCCTCGGCCTGCCGTCGAGCTGTTCCCCAAAGTGCAATTTGCTCCGGGGTCCAAGGAAATTCCTTGATAATTTTCTGGTACTCCTCTTCAAATATTTTCTTCACGAACGTTTTCGTAACAGCTGTGCCGTTGTCTAGAACGGTGTTGTGGTGCAGCCACTGCCAAATCTGAGCTCGGGAAATCTCGAGTGTGGCTAGATCTTCCATCAATCCGTCCCATGCGACGCAACCGATGTCCTGTATCCAGCCATTCATGTAGGCAATTCCTACTCGGACATTCTTGCGCACGCCGTCTTCTGTGCGCGGACCACTAGCTTGAGGAAGTAGGTCGGGGTATTTGTCGGGCAGGTCGCTCTGACGTCCCAATTGATTATCGTGCTTAAATTCAGCAAGCGCTGGGCCAATAAAAAATGGATGGGAAACCCAGCAGCCATCGTGGCCGATTGCGGCCTCGTTTCTCTTGTCGGCAGTTACTTTTGCCAGCTGCTGCTCGCGGACTTCGGGTTCTTTGCCCGGTGTAAAGGCAGACATTCCCCCCATCGCGAAAGCGCCGCGGGCGTGACAAATCTCAATGATGCGTTTGGCGTATTTCTCCATCCACGGCTTTTTCATGTCGATAGTGCCGCGGTCAGCCAATACTCGGTCTGCATGAAACTTAAGCGTCTTAATATCGCTAAAAATCTTGTCCCAACGGCCGCCGTTTAGACCCGCTGCGTGTGCACGGATTTGATATAGAATTTCTTCCATCTGAAACGCGGCTGGGAGAGTCTCAATCAAAAATGTTGCTCGTAGCGTGCCGACCGGCAGACCTGCGCATTCTTGTCCGACTGTAAACAACTCATTCCACCATTTTGCCTCAAGATGATGTTCGCACTTGGGGACGTAGTATTTTGGTGTAAGGCCGCGCTCTACGTACTTGGCTCCTGTGTGGAACAGGCAGCATAGGAAATCGAATAAACCAGCTGAAATGGGTTCTCCATCAACTATGAAATTTGACTCAGCGAGGTGGAGTCCGCGGACGCGAACCATTACTATCGGCATGTCGTCTGGATCGAGAGTGTATTCTTTGTCGGGCTTGCGCGGGTCAGTGAATGTGAGGGTTCCGTCCACGGCGGCGCGCACGTTTGCAATTCCTTGTATAACGTTGGGCCACGAGGGCTTCATCGAGTCTTCAAAATCCAGCATTGCGCAATCTGCTCGGACACCGTCCTCGTTGCGCGAGAGCATGTTAATGACCATTTTTGCTGAGCTGACCGGTCCGGTGATCTCGACCCGGCGTTTGAGTAAGTCTGCGGGGATGGGCGCGACACGCCAGTCGCCGGTCACCATAATTGACTGGCGATCAAGATATCCTGGGAGATCACCCTTGTCATATTCCGCTTGCCGGGCAATTCGCTCCTGAAGCAGTTCAAGTCGTCTCGGATTAAACTGGCGGTGAACAGCGGCGAGGATGTCGATCAGTTTTGGCGTCAGTACCTGTTGAGCCTGTTTGTTCCATGCCGCCTTGGGCAGATGCACGCCCTCGGCAACTTCAAGCAGGGAACTCTGCGCTTCTGAAATTTGGGAAGTTTCCATCATGAAATCCTTGTTGTTCTCGCCTTCTTTAAGAGTAATCATTCTAGGGCCAGAAAGCAAGCGAATATTCGCTAGCACAGTAATATTCGCCAATTACGAATACTCGCTTTAGCAGAATTTTCGCTAAACCAGGTCTTGTTCGCTAAAAGCGAATATTCCTGCTAACTTAAGGATTGAGATTTTAGAAAAATGCTGCGATTGCAGGAGCTTGTCATGGCTGGCCCGACAAATATTCGTGTAATTTTCGGAATGAAGCTCCGCCAGCTGCGTAGTGAACGCAAGCTATCTCTGGCACGACTTTCGACGCTGACTGGCCTGTCTGCTTCCTATCTCAACGAGATAGAGAACGGTAAGAAATACCCCAAAGTCGAGAAGATTATCCAAATCGCGAAGGCTCTCGATGTCACTTACGACGAGCTCGTGTCTCAGAAACTTGATCGTGAGCACAACTACTTGGAACGGTTTCTCCATTCGCCAGTGATGCAGAAGTTTCCGTTTGAACTATTTGGACTGACAGCGCACGACTTGGTGAGCCTTGTGCCGGATGCGCCGAAGGAAGGAAATGCGCTTGTTCGAGCGCTAGTCGATACCGCCCGCTCTTACGACATGCAAATCGACAACTTCCTGCATACCGCTCTGCGCTGCTACCAGGAAATCAACGAAAACTATTTTGAGGATGTTGAAGAAGAAGTGGACGAATTTCGCAAGACGCATGGGTGGCCCCAGGACCAGTCTGTCACCTGTGAGCTGCTTTATGACATCCTTCGTCGTGAATACAACTTTGAAATTGATGAGGAGTCCTTGTGCACCCACGAGCACTTAAGAACGCTGCGTTCTGTTTGGATGGACGGCTCTCCGCAAAAACTGCTCGTTAACAATCAATTTTCACCAGTTCAAAAGGCATTCGTGGCGGGACGCGAGCTAGGATTTCAATGGATGAAGCTTAAACCGCGTGGGCACTGTTCGCCGGATATTGAAGTAGAGAGCTTTGAACAAGTGCTAAACGCATTCAAAGCTTCATATTTTGCTAGTGCCCTATTTATGAATCGGGAGCGGATGCGCAGCGATATGCAGGAATTTTTCGCACGCGATCGGTGGAGCGAGAAAGCCTTTCTTTCCCTGATTGAATCGTACGGCGTAACTCATGAAATGTTTTTCTACCGCTTGTGTGAAATACTCCCGAAGTTTTTCGGCTTAAAGCGGCTTCACTTTCTACGTGTAGATAAGCGTGTTGAGACAGGAGGATTTGAGCTAATCAAGCAGCTCAACATGTCCCAAGTCCGAATTCCGACTGGCCTCGATTTGCATGAGCACTTTTGCCGCCGCTGGTTGTCGGTGCGCATTATTCAGGACTTGGAGCAAAGGGAAAATGATGTCGGCGCAATTGCGCAGGTGCAGAGATCCAAATTCATAGAAGGCGATCGAGAGTTCTTTTGCATTTGTGTTGCGAGGCGGCTCGTTCTAACTGAAGGCGAGTTGAGCAGCATGACCATCGGATTTCAATTGGATAATACGTTTAAGCGGGCAGTAAAATTCTGGGACGACAGCTTGGTGCCTCAGGAAGTCATTGGAGAAACTTGTGAGCGGTGTCCATTGACTCGAGAAGAATGCAGTGAGCGAGCAGCCGAGCCGACTGTTTACGAAGCCACGCAGCATAGGGTTAACCAGCGAGACGAACTGGCGCAGCTTATCGAGTCGGAAGGCTAAGCCGGAATGGGGATTTTTCTCAGTCTGCTGGCTGCCTTTATCGGTGCTTCCAAGGATCTAGTTAGCAAAAAGCTTGCGTTCAGTCTCCACGGGACTTTGTCGGCTTTTGCTTCCTTTTTATATGCCCTGCCGTTTTACTTGGCTGTTTTGGCGGTTCTTTGGATGCTGGGTATAGAAACTTTCGCGGTCAGCCAGACATTTTTCTTGCTGGTGGTATTGCGCAGCATTACAGATGCTGCCGCTGAATCGCTCAAGATGCACTCCCTTTCTCACGGCGATATCTCATTGCTTTCACCCTTCCTTTCGTTGTCTCCGGCATTCTTGCTGATTACTTCTCCACTAATCACAGGGGATGTCTTTTCAAGCGCTGGGGCCGTCGGGGTTTTGCTTGTTGTAATGGGAGCTGTCGTTGTGCTGTATCGGAGACCGGGTGTCGCAGGCCGGGGGGTTTCAAAGCAAGGAATTATTTATGCGGTCGGTTCGTCCTTTTGCTTCAGCCTGAATGCCTGCTTCGATCGCCTTGCAGTTCAGATTGCATCTCCAGCTCTGTCCGGATTTGCCATGACTGCCGCGGCAGCACTGATGCTTGCCCCTTTTGCGATTAAGCGGGTCGGCTGGCGGGCTGAACTTGCTACAAATCGGCACAGTCTTTGGGGCAGGGGAGGGCTCGAGGTAACTTTTATGATTGCTAAGCTTGCCGCGCTTCAGTTTCTTCAAGCGCCGTAT
>JAGRAN010000274.1 GCA_020434585.1 Bdellovibrionales bacterium | reverse complement strand
AGTTCCTGCTACTGCACTAGTGCTTAAGCTTGAGACCTAAACTATTAAGTGCTATTTTCTTCGGCAGCGAGAGCTTGTGTGAGCAACTTTGGAGGCTTTATGCGCATTAACACGGCTATTTTTCTATACACTCTTATCAGTCTCGTTGTAATTGGTGCTCCAACTGAATCATTTGCGCGTCCATTTAGAGCCTGTCTCCTGTCAGACGGCAGTATTTTGATTAAGCGCAAGTGTCGAGCAGGCAAGGGGCAAACTACATTGAGCAGCCAGGCAATCAGCGGAATTGCGGCTACTCAGGTAGGTCCGCAGGGTCCCGCTGGAAAGGACGGGGATTCGGTTGTTCTGTGTTATGGGAAGCTGGCTAATACAGGCAATTTGTTGAACTTCGGAGGAAAGGGAACAACCAACGTGACTGTCGAACACAACAGTCTTGGTTCCTATCAAATTACATGTCACGGTTCCTACTCGGGCATTTCAAGTTATGACGATCTTACAACGTTGGCAAGTTGCGAGAATTCACGTGATACGGTTGGTATCGCCGCTGAAACCTCGAATTTCGCCACCGAACTCCTAACCTATGCAACGGTGCGCAAGAGTTCCGACGATTCTTTCACCGATTGTTATTTGAGCTTCATGGTACTGGGCTCTACTAACTAGCAATCTCTTAAAGCAGGCCAGATTTCAAATGATGGTGCTGGAATTTCCCCTCCAGCTAGGGACGTAGGTTAACCTTCGACTGCAGCCACAGCGGCGGCGAGTCCCGGAGCCGTATAGCTTACCAAGCGCTCCGCGCTCGACTCGGCAGTGCGTTCCAGAACCTTGAGAACGAATCGCCCTCCCGAGAACTCTGCGCTCACCCGACCACCTTCGACGAGAATCCGATCAAGGGCGCTTGAGACCTCGTCACTACCGCTTGGATAGCGGTGGTAGGGCCGACCCTCACCGTAAACGTCATCGTACCTGCGGCGCCCGAGACGAAAGTCTTCGTCGGCATGCAGAAAAGCGTGTTCGATGTGAGGATGCTCGCCGTAGGCCAGAAGCTGGCACGTGCCGCTGGTCTCGAGTCTCACGACTCGCAGACCGTTGGCGGCGCGAAACGCGTGCAACACGTGGCCGCTCTTCAGAGCGGACTGCAGATTGACCAACACAAAAGGCTCCCTCTAGCCCCTATAGAGCTGATTGGAGGAAAACAACCATCACCAACGATTGCGCGATATTATATTATTCTTGGCTGGCACTCAAATCACTTTAGGGTCGGTTCTTTAGTCTCTGACTAATTTGATCAATGAAAAGCCTTTGCTCAGCACTAGCAATCTAGTGGTCTGCTTTGCAATTCAGAAGAGAATTGTGTAGCTATAGCTGGCTTGCTTTTTGAGGGATCCATGTCAATTGAAATCTACGCGGTCGCAGTTGGTTTTCTCCTTTTATTTGCTGTATTTGATTTGATAGTCGGCGTTAGCAACGACGCTGTGAATTTTCTTAGTTCATCAATTGGATCTCGCGTTGCTTCTGTTCGGGTTATTCTTTTGGTTGCAAGTTTAGGACTCTTGTGTGGGGTACTCTTCTCGAACGGAATGATGGAGGTAGCGCGGAAGGGCATTTTTCACCCTCAATACTTTACGATGCCCGAGCTTGTCTCTCTTTTTACGGCAGTGATGCTTGCCGATATCCTAATCCTCGATTTGTTCAATACCTACGGCTTGCCGACATCCACGACTGTTTCAATTGTTTTCGAACTGCTAGGAGCGGCAGCAGCAATTGCCCTAATGAAGGTAGTGGCAAGCGATGGAGGAATATCCGACATTGGACATTATATTAACTCAGCCAAGACGCTTAGTATCGTATTTGGTATTCTGCTGTCGGTAATAGTTGCTTTTGCGGCCGGGGCAGTTGTGCAGTTCTTTGCTCGCTTGTCATTTACCTTTGACTACCAATCTAATTTGAGTAGATGGGGCGGGGTATGGGGAGGCTTGGCGATAGCTTCAATTTCACTATTTATAATGCTCAAAGGCGCTAAGGGAGCTGCTTTTCTTTCCGCAGATGATGTGGCGTGGATTCAAACACATTCTTTGTCGATTCTCTCAGGAACCTTTGTGGCAGCAGCTATTGTTTTTCAAGTACTTTGCAGCTTCTTCCAGGTCAATGTACTTAAGCCGATTGTGTTGATAGGAACGTTTGCGTTGGCACTAGCATTTGCCGCCAATGACTTGGTGAATTTTATTGGGGTACCACTCGCTGGACTGGAGTCATACAAAGCGGCACTCCTTAGCGCT
>JAGRAN010000273.1:2133-2828 GCA_020434585.1 Bdellovibrionales bacterium | reverse complement strand
GCGTTGGCTTTTTTCATCGCTTCGCCGATGCAGGTAATATGCATTGCAAAAGCGAATGCGCATCCAAGTACGAACAAATCACCGACAGCAGGGCGCAGCGAGTCGCCTAAGCATAGGAAGCCCATACCAACGGCTGCGCTAAGAACTCCCACGGCAGCAGAGGGCGTAGGAGGACGCTTTAACCAAACGGCTGAGATAAGTGGAACTAAGACTACACACAGGCCAGTGATAAATCCGGCTTTTGAAGCGGTGGTTGAGGTGAGGCCAATTGTCTGAAGCAAGAATCCTGCGGTCAGCCACAGGCCGATAGTAGAGCCGATTAGCCAGTCCTGTTTACTGAGGCGGTGAAGTTTGCTGCGAAATGCAATGCCCACCGCGGCGCTCGCAATGACAAAGCGGTAAGCCAGAAATGTCAGCGGGTCGATGTCTGCGACGGCCTGTTTCACCACGACAAACGTCGAACCCATCACTAGGGCGATGAAAACTAACAAAGCATTGGCGTGCAGGCGCGACATTTAAAACTCCCGATTAAGGTCAAGAATTCTAGCCAAGCTGCTGCTCAATGTCCAATGGCGCGGGCAAATCCGGATGAAGGGATGGCTTCCGGGGCGATGCTTCGGTATAACCGTGGCTCTGCGAGGTACTTTCTGATTTCGGATACGAAACCCCATGAAGAAGCAAAATTCAGGCAGTAA
>JAGRAN010000273.1:841-2063 GCA_020434585.1 Bdellovibrionales bacterium | reverse complement strand
GTCATGTCGGTGCTGTTCTTTACCTTCGGTAAGATTGTCCCGCCGTCTTCGATTGGCATTCGTCACAATGGTTTCGATTTATTCGGAGTGATCAGCAAGGGCTACGGCGAAGTCGGACTGAAACCCGGACTGCACTGGCGCATCCCCGGCGGAGTATCCGATATAATTCTACTTCCACGCGGCTTTCAGTTCATTCAATTCACTGCTCGCGATAGGTCAGGAGACAGAAACGAAGCATCCCTCGAAATTCCTACCCGGGACGGTTCGAAAGTTTTGGCAGATATTACACTCGTGGTTCGCTTGTTTGATGAACCCGGAATTTCCCCGTTCGCTACGTTCTCTGAAAAGCTTGCACCAACTGATAATGTGCCTGTCGCTTCGGAAAGTGATTCGGACGACGGAGATGCCGTTCCAATTGTTACCTACAAAACTCACGACCACGGCGGTCCCCGAGAACTGATTGCCAACTTCACGGCCGAACGCGACAGACAGCTGCAAAACTTCTCAGAAGTTGCGCACGACGCTCTGAAGCAGCATTTGGCCAAGCTGACGACAACAGATTACTACAACCCAGTTCTGCGTGAACGTGCAGCGCTCGAATCTCAGGACTCGGTTAATACTGCTGTCGCTGGAGAAGGGATGGAGCTTTGGGCTGCGCTGGTAAGACGCTATGTTTACGCTGAGCAGGAAATCGACAATCAAATCTTCGCTAAGAACCTGCAGGACCAGCAGGAGCGCCTAAACGCCGCGAAGAGCACTCTGGCCGAAGTTCAGGCCAAGACCGAACGTGAATCGGCCCTGTGGGATGCCAAGATTAAAGACCTAAACGTTAGCGGGGGCGCGCAGGTCCAGGTGATTCGCTCAGAAGGTGAACTCGAAGAAGCCAAGAAGCGCGCAAAGGGTGACCTGTTGGTTGCGACAGCCACTGCCCAGATTGATGAGAAGAAGGCCGATGCGCTCAATGAAATCGCCGGCTCAGACGTTTATGTCGCCCGCGAACTGGCCACAATCCTCGGAACCCTAAAAGGCGGAGTCGTTTCAGACCTCGACCCGTTTGATATCTCTAATTGGGTCCAGAAGCTGACAAAAGGAGACGCGAAATGAGTAGAGTAATTGCAGCGCTGCTTTTGCTGGTAACTTTTACCGGGTGTACTTTCGAAAAGATGGGTGCGTCAGAATACGGCGTCGTTTTTCGCAGACTGCCGCGGATGATGCTCGGCGG
>JAGRAN010000273.1:0-782 GCA_020434585.1 Bdellovibrionales bacterium | reverse complement strand
GAGCTGTATCGCTTTGACACAAGTGTTCAGTCTATTTCCTGGGGTGCAATTGGCTCCGGCGACGCAGTTGATAAAGAAGACTACGTTGAAACGCGAGCACTTGACGGAAACGAAGTCGGACTTGCCTTTACAGTGCGCTATCAAATCGACCCGAAACAGGTCGCTCACATTTTGCAGTACGTCGGACCGACGAACGAAGACGTGCGCCGTCTGGTTTGGGCAACGGCGCGCGCCGATATCCGCACACACATGAACGTGCTGAAGACGGAAGACTTCTTCAACTCCGAAGTGCGCGATGCAGCCGTAAAGCAAGTGAAGGAAGCTCTTAATCGCCGCTTGAATCCCGAGGGTATCTTGGTAACTCGCGTCGTGTATCAAGATCACCGTTTCGAGCGCCGCCTGGGTGACGGCAAGTATGACAGAACCTATCAGGAGCTGATCGACGAAACGCAGACGACTAATCAGAAGACTGAACAGGAGCAGAAGCGCATTGCCACTGTGATTGCCCAGAAGAAGCGCGAGTATAACGAAGAGCAAGCCCGAGTTAACCGCCTGCTTGAGGAAGCTCGCGGCTTTAAGCGCCAGAGTGAACTCCGCGGAGAGGGCTACCTCCAGGCTAAAACCAACGAAGCAACCAAGATAACCGAAGTCGGCGAAGCTGAAGTTGAAGGCCTGCGCAAACAGATCGCGGCGCTTAACGGCCCCGGCGGTAAGGCGCTGCTGCGGATGACTCTGGTAAAAGAGCTGCTGAAAAACAATCCAAAATTCGTCGTAGTAAACTC
>JAGRAN010000272.1 GCA_020434585.1 Bdellovibrionales bacterium | reverse complement strand
ACTATTTTCGACGCATTCCAAGAATGCTCAGAAAAAAGCTAGCGAAGAAGGACTGAACTCCCAACGCGGTGAAAAGCATTCCTGGCAGGGCAAGGCGCAGCGAGTGTTCGGTGTTGAGCGGTCCGAAGCCGGACTGAACCCACTCAAGTACTGCGAAACCTACAAGTAACAAACCCACCAGTGTTGAAATCCCAGAGGCAATTAACCCACGCTCTAAATTGAACAATCGAAACAAGCGTTCAAATTTCTGGTCGCTTGGAAGTAGGCCCTCGGTAATTGCAAAAGTCTTGGTAAACACTGAAAACAGCAGCACCTGATAGCCGCAAATAATGGCAAGGTTGGCCATAACCAAAGTATTTACCCCGAATCCGATGCTTCCGATGCTGGAGTTGGGCATGCCAAATAAGTACGCAATCAGACCCACGAGAATCAGGCCGACACCCGGATAAAGAAATAGCCAGCGCGGACTGCTAATCAAAAAGAACCTTAGCGTGCGCCAACCGTCGCGAAACGTCCGCAAGTGGGGTGAGCCCGTGACTCGACCGTCTTTGTGCAGGGTGATTGGGACCTCGCCAATTTTTTCACCGCGCAGCGAAGCTTTCAGCACCATTTCAACTGCGAATTCCATTCCGGTGCACCGCTGCTCAAGTCTTTCGTACATTGCTTTAGAAAAACCACGCAGGCCGCAATTAACGTCGTGAATCGGTGCTTTAAACATTATGCGAACGAGAGAAGAGAAGAACGGGTTGCCGATCCAGCGGTGAAGCAAAGGCATGGCGCCAGGATTAACCGTACCGCCGCCGCTTTCAAGCCTGCAACCCTGAACCAAATCGCATCCGCCGCGAAGCTTTTCTATAAAATTTGGAATTTCCGCAAAGTCGTAACTGGCGTCTGCATCTCCCATAATGACGTAGCGCCCTCGTGCAGCAGCAATTCCAGCCATCAACGCATTTCCGTAGCCGCGATCCGGTACGCGAACCACTCTAGCACCTGCATCCTGAGCAATTTGAATTGAACCGTCGGTGCTGCCGTTGTCCGCAACTACCACTTCGCCGTCAATTTCGTGCTGCTCAATTGCATTCTGGGCGACACGAATGCAATGCTCGAGTGTTTCAGCTTCGTTCAAGCAAGGGATAACAACAGAGAGTTCTAATTCTTCGGGCACTAGTCGGAGGGCGGTATTGCCGTTAGTGCTGCTGGAGATTGGTGAATTTTGCATTACTGATTCCATGAAATTCCTTAATCTCTTTGTACTTCTTTGCGTGCAGCACGCACTTTCGCCCCAAAGGTTTATAACTAACGCCTTGTGCAGCTAGCAAGTTTGCTGAACCGCTGGCCTCATGCTTGCGGGCATATTTTGAGCCTATATTATGGAGAGTAGTCCGACTGGAGACGGCGAAGATTACCGCGAGCGTAGGTGTGGAATTAATTTCTGTAATAGTACCGACCTATAACGGAGCAAGATACCTTGCCCACTGCTTGGAGAGCATCGCCGCTCAACAGGACAACGGGCTAGAAATTATTGTGGTTGATGATGGTTCCACCGACAGTACATTAGAAATTGCCCAAAGCTTTTCGCAGCATTTGCCTCTGAGCATTCATAGTCTCCCGAGGATCGGCAGTTGGACTGCCAATAGTAATCGCGGCGTTGATCTCGCCCGGGGTGAGTTTATCTCGTTTTTACACCAAGACGATTTTTGGCATCCGCAGCGGCTTAAGCTTCTGCGCCAAGTACTTGCCGTAGACAGGGACGTTGGCTTAGTTCTTCATCCCAGCCGCTATGTCAGCGACCGCGGAAGGTCCCTCGGACTGATTCGCTGCCCGTTCCCTAATGAAGGTCGTCTCGACTGTGACCAAGTATTCGAAAGGCTCTTTGTGCAGAACTTCATCATGATGCCCGCACCGCTAATTAGGCGTTCGGAGTTTCTTCGAGCCGGGGGTTTTGATTCAAGGCTATGGTATACGGCTGACTGGAAATTGTGGCTGAACTTGGCAAGGCTGTGCAGTTGGCATTACGTCGCTAAACCTCTCGCAAGCTTTCGTCTACACAGGGGGGCTCAAACCATTAAGTCTTCAAGCACTTCTGATGATTTTCGCAAGCAGCATACGGCCGTTCTCGAGCATTTTGCGTCACAAACTACAGCAATATCGACCGAAGTTCCGGCGCGCTGCGCTGCGGAGCTTAATGTTGCACTTGCGGCATATTTTCACAGTGGAGACATTGAATGGACTCCATTAATCGACAGTATGAAACGCTTACGACTTAAGAGTGCTGTTCAACTCCTGCGCTTCTCCCGCTTTCATGAAAGAATTGGTTCGAGACTGCTGTGTGGACTGCTCGAGCACCGCTCCTCCTCAACAAATGCGTAAAGGTATTGCCGCGAAAAACGAATCGGGATTTCCTCCGCTCCTAGCTGCAGCGGCTGCGTTGGTCGCAGTCCCACTTGCTGCCGGTATTTTTAGAGTTACTTCTCATTTGCCAATGAATTTATCTCTAGCACTCGCAGCAGTAATCGTTCTTCCAGCGCTAACTGGAGTGGTCGTGCGGTATCCTATGCGAGCTCATGGCATAAGTACATCGCCGCTTGCTTTGCTTCTGGCCGCGGCCGCCTCTACTCTCTTTGTGCTTAGAATGTATCATCCAAACTATTTCGGTCTCCCGAGCGTGGGAGGGGGAGATGCAGGAAATCATGTGCACTGGGGACGGGAGTTCCTGGATCGTAATCCTGCGATATATCATGGGTTAGTATATTTTTATTCAATGACGTATTGGTCGTCGTTGTTTGGCCTAGACGATAGCTTTTCCGTTTTTAGAGCGGCCTTCTATTTAACGAGCATACTTTCACTTTTTATAGTCTCTGTTCTCGCGGTTGAAATTTGCAGCAGCGATAGCAAAAGAATTCAGGCCGTAAGCACCCTCTTGCTGGTTGCTTTGTTTGCGTTACCCGCCGAGCGAATTATCTTTCCTTCTTTTCATTATCTTCAAGCGGACGGCTTCTATCCACAAGTTGCGTCAATTTCGGTTTTACTGTTAGCGGCAGCATTTTATGTTTTGACCGAACCGCGGCTGCTAAGAGTAACGCTACTGCTAAGCGGTGTCGTAATGTACCGCTATTCCTACGCTCTCAATCTTGGAGATGCGCTAATTGCTTCCGCAGTGGTGCTTGCAATAGAAGCGAAGAGTGAACCGAAAAGCAGTTTGTCTAAGATGTATGCTACGCTGTCAGTAGGCGCGGTGCTCTTAGCGTTGTACTGCTATTCACGCCTACTACCCGTTATAGAACTGGAAGGGGCCATCATCACAGTTGATCACAATTTGATTCTGAAAGGGCTTTTGATGCTATGCGTTGGGATGCTTGCGGCAATCTTCTCCGCTAATCACATTACGCCCGTGAGCAGGCGGCTGTTAAGACTTCTTTGGTTTACCTCCTCTTATGTATTTTCAGGCGTCATCTTCCAGATATTTTATAAGCTATATGGACCGTCTGATGACTACTATCTTCAGAAATATTTTTATCATGAAACTGTTCTATCGGTATGTGCGGTTATCATAGCAGCGGCCGTGCTTTTGCCAGAACTTGTGCACAGTTTGCAAGGAAGGTCTAAACTGAAGACAGCTGCGATTTCTGCTTCGTTGATTTTCGCTTTTTTTGGAATGTGGTCGATTAATACCGCGCTGCAGCCGATTCGGGTTTCATACCAGGAGCGAGCAGCGAAAGTGTCTTCCGCTAAAACTTTAATGCCGCTCAGCGATCCGTTTGTTTTAGAGAAGGTCACGGAGAGCCTCAACAAAACAGGCAAGTCTTTTGGGGGATTCCTTACTCCAATTTGGCCTGAATCGAATTTTGTAAATTCAGATCTAGGCTTGTATGGACAGCTTTCATTTTATCGAACCGGCAAAGCGGGGAAGGATGATGGGCGCTGCGTTTTTTGGATGTCTGCACCGCACGACCTCGCTGAGTTTAAACGTGTTGGTGGGAGTGCACTACTAAAGCGGCTTAATAAGCTTGCCGACCTACATGGAGTTCGTAAAGTTAGCTACAGCGTGCCCTGGAGCACGGTCCGGCAAGAGCTCTCGAGCGTATGTTTCTCCGAAGAGCTGAGAAATGTGCAGCCACAATAGCTCCCGCAGTGCTCTAGGAGAGTGACTCCGGTCGAGGAACGTGGCGGCACGTTCGGCAATTGCGCTTCGAAGTTCAACTGATTCCAAAAGGCGGGTGATCCCTTCGAACACAGCAGTTGGATTGTTTTCTGTAACAACAGCCTCGATACCGTTGCAAACAGGGAGCCCTTCGATCCCTTTCTTAGTAGAAACAACAGGGATCCCAGCGTGAAAGTAATCCAGGATTTTCATTCTTACGCCCGACCCTTCGGTGACTGGCACGACGGCGATGTCGCAGTAGGCAAGTAAGCTCGGTAGGTCGTCGACGAATCCTAGGTAAATCAAGTTTTTCGAAATCTTCGGTTCGACCCCAAGGCCCGCAACCACAATTCTCGCATTCTTGTCGAAGGCGGCAAGGAGAGGCGCAATACTATTTTCAAGCAGTTCTATGGCAGTTCTGTTAGGTAGGTGGCGAAAGCTACCGTGAAATACCAACAAGGTCGCATCAGTCGGCAGCTTGAATCGTGATCGTTTTGGTTCTGCAGGCTCACGACTCACTTGAGCCTTCACGGGCTGGGGTAGGGGAAGTATTTTGCTCGGCGGCACGTTGTAAGTTTTTGACAGCAATGCCGAATCACGCTCGCTCATCGCAACGATTGCGTCCGCTTGATGGCAGGCGCGGCGTTCAATCCACGAAATTGCAGCCTTAAACATCGCGTTGATCGGAAAAAAGCTCAGGCCTCGGTCACGAAGAACCACGTCGGAAAATTCCCGTTCCACTCCATGAGACAAGTAGATTGAAGGAATTAGGTTTTTTGAACGAAAGCTACTTAGCCCCCATGGAAAATCAAAAATGACAAAGTCGACCGATTCCTCCCGACAGACTTTCGCCGCAGCTTTTTGAAAGCTTAACGAGTAATCGAGGAAGAAAGGAATATCCAAATTGAGCAGCTTGGGTTCGTCAAAAAAATGCAGCTGGCTCTGTGGAAGAGTTGATAGATCCTCGAAGTTAATTCCACGCGGCAGTAGAAGGTGAAACTCGCAGCCATCAAGTAGGTTGAGAATTCCGTCAAATCTGGCTCGGTGCCCCTGAGGCCCCAAGAGAGTCTTGTGAGGTATTGTGATCAGTACCTTCTGTGAAGGGCGTGAAGCATTTTCTGAGTCGTCGGGGACTGAACGCTTTGCCGCCCTGCAGAGCAGCCCTTCCAAGGCCTTAGCAGGAAGGTTCCACGCATGGTACCTTTCGACGTATTCACGTGCCGCCTTAGTCACTGCTTGCGACTGTTGCGGCTGCCTAAGTACGCCGATTACCGCATTTGCAAAGCTGCTGGCGGAGTCGGCGAGAAACAAGTGCTGTTTGTCCTGAACGTGAAGCCCTTCCGCACCCTTAGAGGTTGAAATTACCGGGAGCTTGTGTGCGAAAGCCTCTAGAATTTTTAATCTAGAGCCGCCGCCTGCCAACAGAGGCACAACCATGCAGCTTGAACTATTAAGCGCTTGGTCTAAATCATCGACGCCAGTTTCAATACGGACATTTCCACAAGCTACTGAACGCAGTTTTCGTCCCGGTTTGCGACCAATTATACGAAGCGTCACATTTGGTATCTGCTCCGCGATTAACGGTAAAATCTTGCTAACAAAATACAACAAGCCCTCTTCGTTTGGCGGGTAAGATAGGGTGCCGACGAAGAGCAGCTCATATTGCGAACGCTGCGGTTCCGTGTCTTGTGCAGGAATGGCTGTGCCGTTTTCTACAACGATCACGTTTGAATTGAAGCGCTTAAAGTACTGAGAGTCTTGAGTCGTGACAGCCGCGATTCCGTCGACGGCCTTGGCAATCCGCTCTTCGTAGCGGCACAGTTTTCGCGCCTGCTTCTTACGATACCACGCGATTAGCGGATTTTGTGTTCGATTCGCAATCTCATCAAGCAACGGTCCCTCGCAATTATGAGCATCGAGCACCATCGGCACGGCAAGAAAGTCTTGTCCGACATTACTGGCTAAGCACAGCTCGTCAATTTGAACGAGGTCAATCTTCCAAGCCTCGAGCAAGTCGCGCAGAATGCGTTTAAGCTGGTTACTTGTATTTGCACGAACAATGTAAGGTGTTGTTCCGCAAAGAGATGCCGCCAAATCAAAGCACTTACTTAGAATGCTTCTAGAACGTACTTCCACATGAACGGCGTCACAGAACTTTCTTATCTCGTTCAGACTAACCAGCGGCGGCATCTTCGTGGACAAGGAGCAAAGAAACACATAGTGGGACCTGCTTAACTCGCGAATCAGGTGATACTGGCGCAGCTTTGCACCGCTATCCGCTGGAAATGGAAATTCACCGGTGACAATCAAGATCCGCATTGCCGACTAGAAACTCCTGGGATCCAACTTCTGGTAAAGTCTGTTGTGTTCTTGTGCTGCTTTGGCCCAGCTAAATTCCTTTAGGCGTGTAGCACCGAGGGAGATCTTCTCCTCTCTCAATCCAGGGTTCTCAACTGAGGCTATAATCGCTTCAGTTATGCTTTCTTCGCGATCGGCGTCGACTAGGAAGGCTGAATCTGCTGCGACTTCCGCCATGGCGGAGTTGTCTGAAGTAATAATACAGGTTCTGCTTGCCATAGCCTCGAGCATCGGAAAGCCGAACCCTTCGTACTTGCTCGCATAAAGTAGCGTTGACGCACGGGAGTACAAGCTAGAAAGCTCCGCCTCGTTTGCCTCGCCAAGATATTTGATCGGAGCTGCTTTGGATGCTTCTTCGATTAAGCCCAAGACTTTTTCACCCAAGTATCCTTTTCGTCCAACGATTACTAAAGGAGCGAGTCTATTCTTGAGATGGCGATGCGATGCAACGTAAGCCTGAATCATTTTTTCGTAATTCTTTCTAGGCTCGAGAGTGCCTACCGCTAAGGTGATCTCGCCGAATTCGTAAGTTGGTCGTGATTTTGGCAAGGACGCATTTTCGTCGATTGCGACGCTAAATTTGCTATAGCCGGGATAGATAACAGAGATATTTTCAGGGCTGATCCCGCCAAGTTCAAGT
>JAGRAN010000271.1 GCA_020434585.1 Bdellovibrionales bacterium | reverse complement strand
TCTTGGGCAAGCGCGCTTTGAGCTCCTTTACAAGCTGGCGCTTGCCCCCGGCCCACTTAAGAAAAGGTTTTGCCATCGAAACTTCCGCAGCAAACGGTCGATTAGTTCGTGCAATGGATAAAGCTGATTTTCAAGATACTATCCCAAACGATCTCCTTGTGCATCAAGCCGGAATGCAGCCAAAAACACTGGCGGATCACTCGAGATTTGCCGAGCCGATTACTTCTAACAGTCCTTACTCCGGATACAGCAGACGCTGGGGCGACGCCTCGCTGGATATTCAGCGCACAGCAGTGCAAATTCTCCTCGGCGAAGCTGCCAATACCGAAATGCCAAACGATCTTACGGCACTGATGCTCGCCACGGCCCGAGTCGAGTCCGGCTTCAATCCGGACGCCGCCGCCGGCTCAACGTCCGCCGGAGGTCTTGGCCAATTTATCGACTCCACCGCCAAAGCATACGGAGTCGGTGGATTGGAGCGCTTTTCTCTAGCTGATGGTGCGAGAGCGCTTGCTCAATTTACGTTGGATAATTACCGCCGCGCATTAGCTCTCTGTTCAGACATGCCGCGCAGCTGCGTGCTCGAGCACACCTACGCCCTGCACCACGACGGCCCCAGCCTCAAGCACGGAGGGCTTGAGATCGCCCGCACTCAGGTGATGCCTTGGGCTCAGCGTTATCAGTCCTGGATTGAAAGCTCGCAAACTCCTGAGCAGTAGCCCGATCGACTGCGGCCAAGTCCTCGCTCAGCCAACCGGACATATGCGATTCGCAAAGCGCAGCCAAGCAGTCAATAAACTCACGGTTCGCGTTGACGCAGGGAATATAATTGTAAGTCTTGCCGCCGGCTTCAGTAAAATAGCCGCGGTTTTCCTGGTTTATTTCTTCGAGTGTCTCCAGGCAGTCACCCGTAAATCCCGGGCACATAATATCAATCGACGAAATCCCTTGGCCCGGAAGCGACTTGAGTGTCGCATCGGTATACGGCTTAATCCACTCCTCCTTGCCGAAGAGCGACTGGAACGTAACCATGTACTCGTCGCTGCCAATCCCCAGGTGTTCAGCGACAAGTCGTGCAGTCTTCTGACAGTGGCAGTGGTAGGGATCTCCTCCGGAGAAGTAGCGCTTGGGAATTCCGTGAAAAGACATCACCAGTAGCTGGCCTCTTCCATGCTTCTCCCAGCTCTCGCGAACATTGCGGCAAATCGACTCGATGTAAAGCGGATGATCGTGATAGCTCATCACCATTCTAAACTCGGGAATCCAGCGCCAGGACTGAAATTCCTTCGTGACCGCATCAAAAACTGACGCAGTTGTTGTGCCGGAATATTGTGGATATAGCGGCAGCACTAGCACTTTGCGCATACCTTTCTGCTTAAGTTCGTCGAGTGCCGAAGCGACGGAGGGATTCCCGTACGTCATTCCAAGCGCAACATGCACCCTGCTGCCGAAGCGGTTCTGCAGCTGCTGCTGGAGTAGATCACGCTGCTTCTCACTCGTGAGCAGCAAGGGCGAGCCTTGCTCGGTCCAAACAGCTTCGTAAGCCTCTGCCGATTTCTTAGGGCGGGTTGTTAGGATGAATAGATTGAGAATGATCTGCCATTTCCATTTGGGAACTTCGATCACTCGGGGGTCGCTCAAGAACTGGCGCAAATAAGGACGAAGAGCTCCCGCTGTCGGCGCCTCCGGTGTGCCTAGGTTGACCAGGAGAACGCCGAGCGAACTAGCATCGCCGTGTTGAAAATCTGTAGTCCCTTTATACGTGTTCGTCATAACTGTCGCTTTTTCGCTTTAGCAGCAGGCTCTGTTCAACTTCAAGACGCGATGCAGAACTGTGCGCTGCGATCAACGAAGCGAGCCCCTGAGCGTCTTCCATGGTACTGTCGGTGCCAAACGATACCCTGATCGTAGATAAGGCTTGCGCCGTGCTGAGTCCAAGAGCCAACAATACTCTCGAGGGCTCGGCTGTTTCGGAACGGCAAGCTGCGCCAGAAGAAATGTAAACTTCTTTCCGGGCCAGTTCTTCGACCAAATCCTGCGCGAGAACCCCTGGCAGCGTGACAGCCGAGGTGTTTGGAAGACGCCGCTCGTTGCTTGCGATTACGTGTGCCTGCGGAAATTCGGC
>JAGRAN010000270.1:2080-4559 GCA_020434585.1 Bdellovibrionales bacterium | reverse complement strand
ACCTCGGCTAGGGTTAAGGCCTTGGCCGCCCTGTTTCTTAACTGCGCGTTGGTACTGCTGGTGTTCGCTGTTCTCCTTAGCTTGGTATTCTAGTTGCGCGTAGTCGCTGTGTTTTTGCCTTTGCGCCCTCAAATATTCAGCGGCAACCCGTCTGTGCCGTTTATCCTATTGCGGATGAGGAGGTTTGGCTGAGCATTGCGGTGGCAGATACGCAGAACAGGGGGAGTATGCGATCAAATTCTGAAGACAATAATCGACGTCCGCCGCGTCGAGCTACGCTGCTAAACTTTGACTGGATTTTGGAGCGACTCTCCAGGCAGCGCGAAATAAAAAACAGACTTGCCGAAAATCAGTACGACGTAGATAGCAAGAACGTCGCTTGTGCCCTGCTAAGCAAGGACTCTTCAAAGCGTCAAAACTGACAATTATCCCTCTAACGCCAAAAACGCTGATAATCCGGACCGTCTGAGGCCGGAGCACTTCTCGGTGCGCGAACTTTAACTTCAAGCGGGATTGGGAAATCAACGCCAAGGATTATCGCGCGCCCAGGAGCCAAGGCGGGCAGAGACTGCATTGATGCAGAATCCATTTCCGTCGAAGCTCGCTCAATCACAGCGCGATCCTGATGGTTGATAAGCCTGTGCACTATCAACGTGCCCATTTGACTCAACACGTCTTCAGGAATGTCTCGAGGCCGTTGGGTTGCAAGGCAAATATTCAAGGCATACTTGCGGCCTTCCTTCGCAATAATAGCGAATGAGTCTAGCGGGTGCTGCTCGGATTCTGCGGTCAGCGACTGATTGAGGAACTGGTGTGCTTCGTCAACTATCACGAGCAGCGGGTGCTCACGGAAACGCCCGTCGCGAGCAAGATTAAGCATGTGACGCCCGATCGCGTTGGCCACAATCTCTCTTGCATTGTGAGCAAAAGAGAGATGCTCAAGAGAAATGCGAAAAATCTTTTCGTCGGGACTTTCTAGAAACCTTTCAAGCTCAAGCAGCAGCGAATGCTTTCCGTCCGGATTGAAGATTGACTCCAAGCTTGGAGAACGCAAAATGTCGTGAATTCTGTTGACCAGCGGAATACAGTAGGCGCGATCGACCCCGTTATAATCTCCCCAAACAGTTGGTTCAAGTTCGCTTCGCTGATCGTGAACACATTCGTTTTGAATTTGGCGGACAAGTTTGCGAACGTCGAACTTGGCATCCGGCGCCTCTAATTCGCGGCGATGTTCACGCATTGCCTGCTCAAACTGCAGCTTCGACTTATTGGCTTTAACAATCGTGCCGTCAGGAGCAATTGAAGTGTCTAGCCACGCGAGTTTTAGGCTTCGAATTGCCATGCGCAGCTTCGGTCCCTGGCTTTGACCGTGCGGTTTAAAAATCGAGAACAAATCGCGCTCAGTCAGCTGAAAATAAGGCAGCGCAACTTCCATGCTTTCTGGGGAAGGACTGGGGTGGTTGCCCAAATGAACGTGCTTTGTCGCAGCTTCGAGTGAATTGAATTCGCCAGTTGCGTCGAACAGGACAACTTTCGATTTGTATTTAGAAGTCTCTTCCATTAAACGGGCCAGCGTCCAACTCTTGCCAGCCCCGGTCGAGCCTACAACTGCAAGATGCCGACCGAAAATCATTTCAGGAGTGAATCCCACCGGCGTCTCTTTGGCATCCGTCAGATTTGCCAAACTAAGCGAAATCGGACGTTCTTCTGCCGTTCTACCGCCCTGGGCCTCAACCACCCACTGCACGAGCTTCGGATGAGCTAGAAATACTTTCTGTCCTATTCGAGGAGTAGTTAGAGTTCCTGCCGTGATGCTTCCGGTTCGCACTTCGATTGTCGCCTGGAGCTTAACTGTTGCAAAAAGGCTTTCTTCGTCGAGGTCAGCTCGTTCAATCTTGGTTATTTGACCAAAGATCGCATATTCACGACATGCTACTAAGATAAAGCTTCCAATATCACCTACAATCAGCGATTCATCGCTTTCCGACGAAACCGGCACAGGATGTAGTGCTGTAACAACACTGCCGTGGCCGATTTCGGCAACGGTGCCAATATGCCGCTCAAAATTGAAAGGATTCGATGGGAGAGAATGAGTTAACGTTCCAGTCTGCACAATTATTTCCTCGCGTAAAGCGGCGAAATGACCACCCCTGGTCGCGCCTAACCCTCACTCGCTTCTTAGTGCCGAGGTTGCCTCTACCGACTCAGGGTCGGAACTGCGCTCGGGGAGAGTAGCGGCGTTGCCTGTCCGTCGGAGTAACTGCAAATCTAATGCCGAATCGAAACAGACCAGTGTTACCACTTAGTCCCCAGTATAAATCGGGCGGAATTTCAGCAACTTAACTGCTCGGTCGCTAGGCGCTAAAAAAATTTTTCTCCCGGGGATGCACATGCATCGAGCGGGTGCATAACAAACTGTTACTCGAAGGATATATTCTTAGTCGGTCGGACGATTGAGCCCTTGCGGGAACCACTTCTT
>JAGRAN010000270.1:0-2051 GCA_020434585.1 Bdellovibrionales bacterium | reverse complement strand
TCATTCCAGGCGTGTTTGAAGATTTGCTTAGAAGAGCTGGTCTAACCAGTAGTTTTAATCACTCGTATAGTATGGCTGCCACCATGGTTAATCTGCATTTAAAAATCTGTGTTGCAATGATGTTTTATTTTATCGCACTGCCCTCAGCTGCCTTTGCGGGTGGAAAGTGCGTGGAAGGAACATGCGAAGAAGGCATGGGAAAGCTGATTATGTCCAATGGTATCGTGTACCACGGGAACTTTAAGGGTAAGAAGTTTAACGGCAAAGGGACCATGGAGTATCCGGACGGAGCAAAGTACGATGGCGACTTTACCGATGGCGAGCAGGATGGATACGGCAAAATGACCTACAAAGACGGCAGCGAGTATGAAGGCGAGTGGCGGATGCGCAAGCGTCACGGACAAGGCACGATGAAGTATAAAGATGGCAGCGAATACAAGGGCACATTCGAATACGGGCGAGCTCAGGGCTACGGCACAATTGAATGGCCGAACGGGAAGTCATTTTCAGGCCAGTTTAAAAACGGCCAACCGGTCAACACTCCCAAAAAGCGTTGATTTTCTTGGCGAGTCACTCACAATTATCAGATGCGCTTGCGGACAATATTGCAACCTAAGCGAAGGTGCTGAGCATAGAGTGCCGCGGTATCTCTAAACAAAAAGAACGGGTCTGTTTCATCCAGGCAGCCCGTTTGTCGAGACACAGAATCGGAAATCCTCCGAATCTTAGGTGCATGGGTCATCGCTGACGGCTAAGTAGGCCGTGCACCTTCACGACGATGGCGTAGAATCCGACCATCCCGAGATAGAACGGGATGAAGCTAGGCTGCTGTTCGAACCAGGCGACCCAGTCCCAGCCTCCGCTGCCGCGCAGGGGAAGCTCGAACTCGACCGGAGTGGGGATGTTCGCATAGCGAAACAGCACCACCAGCAGGATCACCAGCACGGTCCAGATCACGACAGCAGTTCCACCATTCATCTTGCTCATTGGCAGACACTCCTTATGTTCAGCCAGGCTCACTGTGAGCCACTAAAAATCCAGCGCAGAACCGTGGCTGACCGGTTTGCGCACCGGATAATTGGAGCTAATGCTATGAATTACAGATATTTAACGAAGTAAAAGATCCCCTCCCGCCCCTAGCGCAGGAACATAATTATCATAGGGAATATTTCTTATCAAATCGCAGGGTTTTAGTGGACCTTGATCAGGACCTCATCGTCGATCGGACGAATTGCCGAAAGCTGCCAGAGCCGCCAGATCAAATCTCCATCGAGACGAACCTGGTCTGCAAGTACGATGATCCCATCGACTGATTCGATCGGCTTTGCTACGCGCATCCCAGGACTCAAGTTATAGATCGATACAGCTGATTCATCCGATTCCGCCTCGGCCTTCTTGTTTGATTTAATTCCGGCTCGGACAGCATCTCCCAGCAGTCGCGCAAAAATTGTAGCAACTTTCGGATGAACATGAATACTGCTGCCGTCACGAAGCTCTCGAATGACGCGATATGCACCTAGCGGATTCCATGTTCCGGTTCTCCAGCATGCTCTGCTGATTAACTCTGACAGGATCAAGCATTGTGCGTCGATTGTGACGTCCTCGTCGTCATCGAACTCCTGGCCTTCTAGCATTGCGGCCGCCATCGCCAAGATTACGCACGCACGCTCACCTTCCGGCATCTCTGCCAACAAATCGGCTGTCTTACTTAGAATGTCGCAGTATTCACCGATGCTTTTTCGGCTCACCTTGTTAAGAAAGCAGGGGAAAGTCTTCAGCGCTGAATTCGGGTTCTTTCCAACGTGCTCCATATGGCCCACGTTCATCATCAGTCCAACTAGTTCCAGTGTTTCAGCACGATCTTTCGGAGCATCAAGCATCTCTGCTACGCTGCGGCTCAATGTGCCGACCCTACGTGCGTTTGCACTCAGCCACGGATTAACGTCATGCATCACTTTCAGCGTTTCATTGATCGTTCGCGCGTATTCGTGCTTAGGCAGAGCAGGCTTGTCGGCGATATGCCTTAGGCTGCGCCCTGACGCAATCCAGTC
>JAGRAN010000269.1 GCA_020434585.1 Bdellovibrionales bacterium | reverse complement strand
TTTTCGGGAAGAAGGCGTAGACCTTGAAGGGCTTTGGGGTCTGGGAATCGGACAGGGTAGTGCTCAGATTTTCATAGTCCCGAAGGATCCAGCACTGTTAAAATCTGCGATCGCAAAGAAAAGTGATTGGAAATGCGCCGAAGGTACATGTTTTCGCGTATCGGCTCCTGACGAAGTCGGGGCGCTTGCGACAATGCTGGATTCGATTGCTGATGCTGGAATTAATCTCCAGGGAGTGGATGCTGTTGCGTTGTCGGGCGAAGTTGCGTGTTACGTATGGCCTACTGAAAATAACGCCGACAAATTGGAAGAGCTGCTGAAATCACTCTAGCTGATTTGATCTTGCTGGCGCTTTCGCTGCTTCAACTTTTCTAATACTTCGTTAAGCTTGCCGATCAACGTCGATTGATTAAACGGCTTAGAGATGTAATCAGTTGCGCCAGCTTTAAATGCTTCCATTACATGTTCGCGGTCACTGTGCGCAGTAAACATTATTATCGGTAGATCCTCGTCATTTGCACGAATTGATCGCAGGACCTCGATTCCGCTCATGGTTGGCAGGCTCCAATCGAGAAAAGCTATATCGACTAGTCCACGCTGCATTCGGCGAATTGCATTCAAAGGGTCATCGGTGCTGGAAACTTTGCCATAACCGGCTCGCTTAAGCATGGCGCACGCAATTGTTCTGATGTGCCGGTCGTCATCGACGACTAAGATGCGCAAATTAGGATTTTCTGGTGCCTGTTGGGACATCTCTTACCTTGGTTTTGCTATTAGGCTAGCAGGCAGAGCAGACTAAGGGAAGAGCAACTAGCAGAGATTGGCGAGGAGCAAACGCGTTGTGCGTACGAACCTTTTTAGAGGTTTAGCTCCTCGCCTTTTGGTGTTCTGCTACGCCCTTACGCGACTGCCGGATATGCGGTAGGGACCTGCGGAATCTCGCCGGGCTTCAGCGCATGCCATTCGGGGCTGATGCTGAAGCGGTAGAAGACGAGATGGTTCACGCGGGGACCTTCCCAGCTGAGACCGAGCTGCCGCGACGTTTCGGAGTGTTCGCTGATTGCGAACCCTTCACGATCGGGACGCTTGTTGTAGGCGACGTCGTACTTGCTGCCGGCGACTTCCACGACGAACTTGAGGCTGAGAGTCTCGCCGCTGTTCGGGAGGGTGCCGTTTCGGGCAATCACCTCGTCGAGCAGGACGAGCTCGTCTTCATAACCCCAGTCAGTCGTGAAGCGAAGCATCGGCCCCTGCTCGGAGTCGATGCAGCCGTAGACGTGCAGACCACTGCGACCTTGGATGATTTCCATCGTATGCTCCTTTGTGCCGATGGTTTTCGAAAATGATGCCAGCGAACGGATAACGACACCGGGCTGCATCAGGAAAGATGCGCTTTGCGATCTGTAGAATCTGCCATGGTCTAAATGGCGCGGCGTATCTTTACTGATGCAGCCTGATTTCGTGAGCCAACGATGTTTTGGTGGAGACTTAACCGGAATAACCAGTGGAAAACATCTGTGCGAAAATCCATGATTAACGCGTTTGCGCCTCACATTTTGGTTGTTCCCTGACAGCCGAAACTTGAGGCGCAGCTTGTTGTTCTTGTACCTGAAGCAGACCCTGATAAAGAACGTTCAGGGATATGATTCCGCCGCAGGCGCTGGGGATTTAAGAAAGATGAAGAAAAGCGAAATTACCCGAGCAAATTACTCGAGAAGTATGGGCTAACTTTGCGATTTCTGACGGCTTAACTTAGTCCTATTCGTTAGACTCAGGGTAGGGTTTGCCCTTGGACTTCCATAATCCGCCGCATGAGAAACAGTCCCAGCCCCAACGCATCCAGCGCAGCAACGCGAATACTAACCAGGTAGACCAAGCAAGCATTACGACTCGCCAAACCCAAATCGGCAGTGAAATGGTCATCGGGCGCGGCAATGCTCCGTTAATGCGATCAACGTACCAATGCAAATAAGTGTTGGACGATCCGTTGCCGCGCACCAGCATATTCGGTTTAAGGATCAAGCCGCTTCTTAACGCCAAGTAGAGGACGATAAACGCCGCGCAAGTTAGCCCGACCAAAGCAACTTGCGATAAATTGAATGCCCAGCGTCTCTGGAGCGGACGATGCCGACGATAACTGAGAGCAGCAAGCCAGAAGAACGGAATTACGAGCGCCGCAGCCGGCAAAGTTGCCAATCCAAGTCCCAGAAGAATCCACTCAGCCGTTTTTAACGGAGCCAAATCCGCTTTGCCTAGCAACAGTGCAAAAATAATGACTACCACCAATTTGCCCCATATCAGGACTGCGGGGCCCCACTGCGGACCGCCAGTCAAGAGCAGCCATCGCTTTTCCGGAACTCGGACTGTGACCTTTACGTTGCTGGCCCCTCGATCAAGGGAAACTTCCGGCATGCGTTCCTGCAGTCCGTTTTTCCAGCCTTGCTGCCAGTTAACCACGAATTGCTGAGCACCAGGTTCCAGCGGGAGCGATAGTTCATTTCCCTGAGGACGAATAGACTTAGTAATTCCATTTATCGAAACTTCTCCAACTTCCGCGCCTTCGGGCAAGGTAACCTTCTGCCAACCGCCCTGACTGCTTCGGATGGATAGTCTAAGCGCTGCCCGTAGCAGTCGAACTCCGGGAGTATACTCTGCAGTTGCGGAATCGATTGTCACGGCATCGCCCGGTACTCCCTCGGGCTTAACTATGTCAATCTTGACCGCTTCGTCTGGCCATGGAAGATAGCGTACGATGTGCTTTGCGCCTTCGATTGTCGTGGTTGGTTTGATTCCGGAATAAGAGCAGCGCCAAATCGGAGAGCACTCAATCACCCAAATTTCAGAATAGTTTCCGCTTTTGCCGGCAGTCAGTGAGATTTCCGGTTCTTGCTCTAGGCTGCTGTTCCAGGAAATTGCTCCTACGTTCCGAGCGAATGAAACAACTGCCTCCTTGTCGACTACCTTGATTCCATCAGTGGTAACCGACTCTCCCGTAAGCAGAGGAATGCGGGTATGAGCCGGCCGATTGAGATCGCCTAAGCGAGTAACAACAGTTTCGACTTCCCACGGAAGTCCGATTCTAAGTGTACGAGATACGCGGTACCATTGGGAGAGCAGCTTTTCTTCTGGCTCAGCCTGTTTTGCGGCTTCTGTGTCGGACGAGCTTTCTTTCGTCAGAGCCTTGCGCGTAAACTGAACTGAGTTGGAAACACTTCCGGTGCTGCTGATACCGTCAGTACTCCAATTGTCTGCCTTTACGACGACATGTTTGGCGGGAAGGCTGAAGTGCAGGGTCACCACATTTCGCGGAACTAAATGGCCGGAGACTTCTATCTCGTGCACACCGTCTGGGATACGCACCCATAAAACCCCGTCTCGTTCACGACGCAGACTCGAAGTGGCTTTGCCGTCAATTTTAATGTTTTGCGGCAGGAATTGATTTACCGGTCCAGGGATCGGCCAGGCAGAATCTCCTCTGCTGTGAATATTTGCCCGCAGCATCATCTCGCGCTCTGATAAGTTCATTTCAACTTTTGAAGCGCTGGAGCAATTGGCTCTACACATATCAGCAGTAAGCCTTCCGCTTAAGTCGTTAAGCAGCTGTTGATCGGGGAAATCGTCTGCGTGCGCAACGTTCGCTTTGCCGAATAGGCATAGTAGGCAAATAGACGCAGCAGTGCCTTTAGGCAGGTAAGCCAAGAATTTCTCACGATTTAAAAATGCAATGGATAGCGCCAAGAACAACGCGACCCGCACAAGAGACAACAACAAATTGACACCCGGGCTCAACAAATACAGCTGAATTGGATGATCCTTCTTCACCGGACCGTTCCATCTGAGAGTCCAGTTGCGCCATGACCAATTGGGCAGACCGGGTCCTGTTTGAACGACAGCACGAGGGTCAACTTGGGTTAGTTTCTGCTTTCGATAGGCAATGTTGTCGCTAGCGCCAGATCCGAACGACATGCCAGAGTAAGAATCCAAAGCTTTTGGCATAGCTTCTCGCTTCATTGGCATAGCTTCGTAAGCCTCTTCTTCGAAGACTTGAGCCACTTGCGGACTAGCCGGCATGTCTGCCGGCAAGTTCATTACGTCTCGCGAGACGGAGCCGTAGTTCGAGTAAAAAACTGAAGTCGTTGCTTGAAAAACGAACAGAGCCGCAATCGCAGCCAAAGCGAGGAACATATATCGCCAACGGCGCATGATCAGCAGCACAACAGCGGCGATTCCTAGTCCAACCATGATTGCGCCGCCAAGCCCGCTATCGAGAACTAAAGTCAGAAATCGTAGGGGATCGAAGCTGGGTGGCCGTCCGAACGGAGTCAATTGAGGGAACAAGCCGCTGCGTACCTGATCGAGGCAGAAGCCAACCATGATAACAACGAGAAAAACGTATACAACGGCAAAGTATGTTTGGATGACTGTTTTGATTAGCCCGGCCGGAATTAATCGAATCAACGCGATGCAAACCAGTAAGTGAACCCAAATCTGCATTGGCGCTCCAGGCTGATCGAAGCCCAAGACCAGTGCGGTCAACGCCACTGCTCCCCACAGCAGTCCGAGCAGTTTCCCGGCTGCACCGGCAACAAGCAGCACAAAAAATAGATCTAGCAATGTCCAGTTCTCAAGCCAGCTTGAAGAAAGTGAGTCGGCGCCTGAGGCCTCAAATAAATTCCAGCCCGGCGGAAGATTAAGCTGTAGTTGAAGGGAGTCGACGTCATGATTCCATCCGACGGCGCTTAAACTGCGCACCTGATGATCAATCCTCGACGCTGCGGTCAAATTAAAATTCTGAGACCTCAGTTCAACACCTGATAGCTTCGACTTTTGGTTAGCGGTGATTAGCTGGTCACTGCCTGAGACCCTGACATTGCCCAGATTCATTTCCGGCTGAGCGTCCAGCCGCCATTGCTGATGCATTGAGCCTGAGATGTCATCACGAATTGTAAAGCCGTTGCCGTCGAGGTCGAGCCAGAAAGTTCGCTTCAAATCAATGCGATTCGGTGCAACGCTTTGCTCGCCGCGACGTGTTTGGGTAAAAACCAATTTCTCGGCTGGCTGAACAATGTAAGTCGGTCGGCCTTTCCAGTCGTCGCGCAGTCTGGTGCGGCTCGGATCTATTGCCGATGCTCCGGAAATTTCAACAGATCTAAACGTTTCATCGGCCTGCCATACCCAAATTTCGTGGTTAGGCCAGCCTTCAACGTCTTGCTTAACAGCTTCGAGCTGCTGAGGTGGTTCGGCCAGAACCGCTTCGACCATTACTTCGTAAACGCCGGGCTTGCCTTGCAACGCTAGTCGGTTATTCGAATCTAGCCGGTAGGGCAAAATGCTTCGAATTAAGTGCGGCTGAGATCCGGGAATCAGAACATTACCCAAGTCTATGTCCCGAGCGCCGCCTGCAATTCTAACTTCAACGCGGGTTGATACGTTGAACGGAACTCCATCTGAGAAGAGTCGCTGCACTTCAATATGGATGCTGTCTTGCTGGGTTTCTTCCTGTTTGGCTCGGCTGCGAAGCCACAGCTCTCCCGATGGGCTGACGCGCGGATTTGCTATGGGAGAACCTAAAACCTTCACCTCTACGATTCCAGCGTCGGCCGGAACTAAAATTGATTCGGGTATTTCCTCCCACTCAAAATTGCCCGTGATCTCGTATGTCCCTCGTTCGAGCTGGGTTGAGGGTCGACCTGAAGCCTCAAGTACAGCGACTGGCTTAAGTGATCCATTATCAGCTGCGGCAACATCGAGCGGCCAGACTTTATCTCCCCCCGGCAGGCTGACATCAATACGCTTGTCGACTCTAACCTGATAACGAAACTTGGCACCCTTGGCTCCAACATCGATTTTTAGTGAACCGGGCCAAACGCAGGAGCGATTGGAATTGAGCAGCGCACACCGCAAGTCCGGATACTTTTCATATACCCACTCGACCCAAGGTCTTAACTGATCGGGAACATACGGCCCGGTCTGTTGAGCGTACGAAAAATTGGCGGCAAATACTTGTGCAGCGAACAGCAACGTGAATAATTTGAGCAGCGAACGAAACGGGTTAATCATTTCTGCGAGCATCCAGCGTGTTGGTTAGTTTGAATACTGGATTACCATAAGCGGCTGTTTGTCTGCAGAGGGTACTAAGTGTTGTAACGGAGAGGGCCGTAAATGAACTATTGGCTAGCAAAGAGCGAGCCCGAGGAATTCTCAATTGACGACTTGAAAAAGGATAAGGTTTGTCATTGGGATGGTGTGAGAAACTATCAAGCGCGCAATTACCTGCAGGAAATGCAGCTGGGTGATTTGGTTCTGTTTTATCATTCCAACGCCAACCCTCCAGGTGTTGCGGGAATTATGAAAGTTGTAAAAACCGCTTATCCCGACCCCTCTCAATTTGACAAGAAGCACAAGTACTTTGACCCGAAATCCACAAGTGAAAAGCCACGCTGGTTTTGTCCCGAGTTTAAGTTTGAACGCAAGTTTAAGCACCTTGTAAGTCTTAGCGATCTACGGGCTCAAAAATCGCTAGGTAAGTTACCACTGCTTCAACGCGGTTCTAGATTGAGTGTGCACCCAGTGCAGAAGAAAGAATTCGATACGATTGTCGACCTCGGAGCGGGCACGCCTGCATGAATGCCGCGGATATCGCTGGGAAATAGGCTTGACACTGATAGTGCGCCAAGCGTACGACTTATGCTTGAGCGTTGTAAGCGAAGAGTGCCGTAGCGTTGTAAGCACTCTTCGTCAAAGCCGATTTTATAAATAGTAACGGAGGAAGCGTAGATGAAGAAACTACTGTTTGCTGCATGCGTAGCGGCGGTCATTCCAGCCAGTGCAATGGCCCAAAACGTTGGTAAGTGCGGTTGGGGATCAAAGTTGATGGACGGACAATCTGGGATTGCTCCTCAGGTGCTGGCCGTTACTACGAACGGAACATCAGGTAACCAGACTTTCGCAATTACAACTGGAACATCCGGCTGTACCCAGGACGGCGTTGTTCGTTCAAACTGGAGAACAGCAATGTTCATCGACGAGAATGTCACAAAGATCGCGCGTGACATGTCAGTCGGTGAGGGTGAGACTTTGGAATCATTGGCCAGCCTGCTTGGCATGAATGACGCTGACAAAGCGGTGTTCTTCCAAGTTGCCAAAGAAAATTTCGAGGTTATTTTTCCAAGCGATAGCGTTTCTTCTTATGAAGTAATGGCTTCGCTTAAACGGGTGTTTGAAGGAAACGATATTCTTGCTGGATATTCACACTTGATTTAGTGTTTCCTCCTTTAACGTTTCAGGGGCGCACGGCCTAAAGGCTTGCGCCCTTTTTTTTGTGTGCTTTAATCCAATTTACTTATGAGTGGCAAACACCTGCTGCGAATCGTTCCTTTGCTGTGCTCGCTGCTGGCGGTCGCTTGTCCATCTGTTCTTCGGGCTCAGGAAAGTTCAGACTATCGCCTTCAACTGATTGAAGAAGCTAGGTCTAGGCAGCTTTGGGAAGAACCAGTTTGGCTGCGGCTTCTCCACTACGAACCGGGAATGTTGTTTCCGTGGGTTGTGCGAAGCGTTGCTGACGATCCGTCCTTTTTTGAAGCTCCAAACGGTGCTGCTGACCCGCAAGCTGAACTAGAGGCTACGATCTCTTCTTTTTTTGAACCCGCGCAGGACTATGATCGGGAAAAAGACATCAATCCGCATGCGCAGTGCCGTTTTGCCGCTCGGTTTCACTGGTTAAGTCAGCAGCTTCACGTTGATCGCAGCCGACTACCGAATATTGATTGTCTTCGTCTTGAGGAATGGCTTGATTCACTTAATCCTAAAGCGATCGCGCTGATTTTTCCGTCGTCCTATGTGAACAATCCCGCCTCCGCCTTCGGGCATACTCTGCTGCGTGTCGACGGGGAAGGCCAAGACGAGAATAGCCGGCTATTGTCCTATTCGGTTAACTATGCAGCGAACACGGGTGATGATGGTGGTTTGATCTTCATGTTTAAAGGTGTTGTTGGCGGTTACCCTGGAGTGTTTTCGGTTTCACCCTATTACAAGAAAATTAACGAATACAATGACGTCGAAGACCGCGACGTGTGGGAATACGAACTAGATTTTACTCCGGAAGAGATCCGCCAGATTCTGCGGCATGTTTGGGAGCTGCGCTACACTTACTTTGATTATTACTTTTTTGACGAAAACTGCTCTTATCACCTGCTGTCGCTGTTTGAGGTAGTGCGTCCCGAGCTTAGACTGACTAACGAATTCAGAGCCTACAAATTCAGCGGTTGGGTCATTCCGCCGGACACGGTTCGAGTTGTCACGCAGCACCAAGAGTTGGTGAAGAAAGTGACATATAGGCCAGCGCTGTCTACTCAGCTCAGAGCTTGGGACTCTGTTGCGAGCAGTGAAGACAAAGAATTGTCGAAGGCCGTCGCCGAAGGAGAGATTGACCTGGCAGACTTGGATTTGGAGAGTTGGTCGGAGGAGCGCCGTGCAGAATTTTATGAATTGAGCTTCGACTACCTTAACTACCGGCGCGTCGCGATTGAAAACGAAGAATTCGACTCAGCAGGATTAGGAAGGAAACTTCTTCGTGAGCGTAGCAAGCTAAGCGTCGCTCGAGTAAAGCCGGATGTTCCTCAGCCGAAAGTCAGGCCTGATACGGGCCACCGATCAAGGCGTGCTTCAATTAGAGGTGGTTATGATGACGGCGACTGGTTTTATGAGCTGCATATTCGTCCGGCGTTCCATGACCTGCTTGACCCGCGCGGCGGCTATTCGAGAGGATCTCAAATTGATTTTTTCGATACGGCGGTTAGGGGACGTGAAGATAAAGATATCGAGCTTTGGTACTTTGTTCCTGTAAATATTGTATCACTTGCTCCGAGGTCGACATTTGTCAGACCTACGTCGTGGAATCTTGAAACTGCAGTTAGGCGAAAGCGCTTTGCTCCAGAGTACGATAAGCTTATCGGACGCATCGCTGGTGGACCTGGGTTAGCGTACGAATTTGATTCTTCAGTGTTGTACGGTTTTGCGGAGACTGCTGTTGAGTATTCGGATGAGTACTCAGATAACGTAAACGCAGGACTCGGTCCGCATGCTGGATTTTTGTACGATCTTGGCGAACCGGTGCGTCTGTTTACTGAATTTAAGTCAGAATACTTCTTCTTCAACGAATCCCACTGGGATGTTAGGGCGGCCGCTGGTATTAGCGTGACTTTGAGCAAGCGCTTCGCAGTTCGCGCCGACGTATCGCGCAAGCATCAACTAGAACACTATTGGACAGAAGCCGGTGCAATGCTTAGCTTCTACTTTTAGCGCTTTTCTGCGCGGTTGCTGCGAAAGTCTGAGGCAGATTTTCTGCGCCGTCTTGCTTTTGCAAACCGCGGGGTGCTCAGCGTTCTTTTTTTATCCAGACAAATTTCTTCGTATTACTCCGGCAGAGCTTGAGATTCCGTACGATGAGTTGACGATTGAAAGTAAAGACGGAACCAAGCTGATAGCTTGGCATTTGAAGTCCAAGCTCGATGCCGCTAAGGGGACGATAGTGTTTTTCCACGGCAACGCGGAAAATATTTCATCCCATATTAACAGCGTCTATTGGCTGCCGCGCAATGGGTATGAAGTCTTCATGATTGATTACCGCGGCTACGGCGGGTCGCAGGGCGCTCCTCATACTGAAGGTGTTCACTGGGACGCAGAAGCTGCACTGGAGTTTGTCATAGACGATAATCGCTTTTGCAAGAAG
>JAGRAN010000268.1 GCA_020434585.1 Bdellovibrionales bacterium | reverse complement strand
TTGTTTGAGCCGACAAATATTCGCATTAGCGCTTCTGAAATGGGGCGCAGTCCTTCGGACAGCTCCTGGGAGACTCAGCGCAGGGGCAGTTACTTCCCATGCAGACAATTTGCTGGCAAATCCCATCTCCGCACTGATCCTTGCAGATTCGATCCGGGTGCTCATTCTTGTTTTCCTGCTTGTAGAGTGTTCCGTCTTCACTCATGCAGGTTGGGGGCAAAGTCCTCAAGATCGGATTGCCGCGTTCTACGCAATCTTGATAATTGCGAGGATGGTGCGAAAATCCGCCTGCACAAGCCGGTAGCACCGAGCAGGCCAATAAGCAGCCTAAAACCCCAAGTTTAGAAACGATTCGAGTAATAAGAGAACGAGTCAACTCTAGCCTCCGGTCCAATTTTAATAATCAAAGTGACAGTCTTGTCAGTATCTGCCAAGGACTTGTCTGAAAGGCGCTCGTGCGCTTCGTCTTTAGCGACGAGCAACGCACGCTTTGTATTCATATACTCCCTATTCAAAGGTTCAGTATCTACTTCGCGATAAGATGCTTCTGCGTGAAGCCTATCATAAATCCATACTTCACTTCCGTCGTGATCGCGTTTCACAGCGCTGGGTTTCCCAAGACTAGCTTGTACCTGACCGGACTGCATACCGGTGTGAATTTCCGCTACATCGACGGTATTTGCACTCGGCAAATTTGAATCGGTAAATGGATTAACGCTTGAGCAGCCCAGAAATGTGCTCGTAAACACTAAGATCACTACATTTAAAACCATGAGACTCAAACTGTGCTTTCTCATATCGGCCTCTCAAATAGATCACTGCCTTGCTTTAAATGCTGCAGGTTGCTGTCATTATCAAACTCTACAACACTTTACGCCAAGCCGGAAAAGCTATTCAGGTCAATGAATCAGCCTCTTTGGTGCCGCTTTTATGCTCTGCAACTATGCCAACTTGTTTGCTAAAAAACGGATCGAGCTGTGATACAACCCGCTTAGCTTGAGTTCTAAAGGTCGTGTACTTGGTGCTTGTAAGATCCAGGTAGCCGTGACGGCATTCAATCCGCTCGGAACCAAATAACACCGGCCGCTCTAGAACGTAGCGTTTGACTGGTAAGACCCCGCACTCAATATTTGAAACATCATCGAAAGAGAGATTTAGGTCCGGCAGGCAGGAATTCATTTCCTGCAGGGCGGCGGAGACCTCGTGCTCGGAAATCTGAGCGCTATCTGCTGTGGAGTTAAGTTTCAGATACCATGTTCCGATCGCTGAGCTCGTGTTGCGTTGAACTAGGAACAATAGCCGTCCCTGTGGGGTGGGAACTCCAATCGCGTGAGTGCTTTCGATCTTTCTCGTTAGAACGATATTGAATGCGCGACACCAAAGTCGAGCTGGGGGAGAGAACTCGGGTACTCCATTTACTTCAATTGAGTCGATCCAGGGTCCACTGCTGTTAATAACACAACGCGAGCTTAATTGTGAGCTATCCTCTGAACTCTGTATACCGACGCTGAACCCCAATGAAGTTCTTTGAATTTTCGTAACGCGCGTATCTTCAAGCAGTACAACGCCGCTTTCGACCGCTTCATTGCGCAAAACATTATTGAATACTTGCACCTCAGGCACTTGTGCATCAGTCCAAGTAAAGACTCCGTGTTTCGCTGCTGGAGCGAGTAACGGCAGCAGATCACGAGTCTGGCTAGGGTCTAAGAAAGCGATTTTACCAACTTCATGACCCTCGGCGGCCGCAAGGGCGCGATAAATCCAAGATGCCGCCGTTAGGGCGAGTTTGTTTTTTCCGCTAAAAGGGTTAAGCGGCATCGCGCAAGCAAGCGGTTTAATATGTTCTGGGTAATCGCG
>JAGRAN010000267.1 GCA_020434585.1 Bdellovibrionales bacterium | reverse complement strand
AGCGAGCCGTCGCTGTTGAATACGTGGCATCTGGCGGAGGACCCAATGGGTATTTCCAGCAGATGGCGCAGACAGTTCACAGTCACCAGTCGGGTGCGATCCTTCTCTGACCGCTCGCCGTGGATCTGTGCGTCGTCTGGGAACTGCCAAACAGCAAACTGGTCGAGTCGAAGCTGAGCCGAACAAATCATCAGCACAGCATCGGTTCGAACTTCATCTACTGTCGGGACATACGGATCGGACGCTTCGAGAACAAGTTCGCTATTGCGAGTTACCGGCCGAAGCCAGTGAAACCCGATAGAAGCCTGTTTTCGTGTTTCGTCCTTTTCTCCGGTCCGCTCATTGTGCAAAAGCTCCTGACCGAGCTCGGCAGGCACAATGTGGACATACCTTTCGTCAACCCAGATCCCCGGTGGCTTTACCGGGCACCAAATCTGAGCAAACTCTAAGGTGAAAGCACGTAAGAATCCATCCATGTGCATCACCTCCTAACCGCTCAAGTCTTACGAGCCTTGAAAACACAGACTGTCTTCAAGGCTCGCAAGCGGCGGCAAAGGGTGATCGGACTCAAAGTGACGCATCGTCAAGGTCAGCACAAAACCGCTAAGCACAACCTCGATGCACTTCACCTGCCTCCATGAGAACGACGTCGGCCTCAAGGCGGCAGGGAATGATACTGCAGGTAATTTTTCTGAAGGAGCGGGCTCGTAGACTAGCTTATTGCCTACTAATTCTCAAGGAATTTGGCCGCTTAGCCGAGCAAATGCTCAAAAAACGCTGTATGTGCCGAGGCATAGCGGGCCACCTTGGGGTTTTCCGAAAGGTATTGTTTGAAGCTTTCCAAGCCCTTTTCAGTTCCGTCGCTTTGCTCAAGCCAGTCGTTGTAGTGATTCAAAATGCGTTTCGTAACAGGGTGCTCCTCTGCGTAGTGACGTAAGCGTTTGTAGTTTTTTGCCTCAGTTTCGTCTGCGCAGTCTGCGTTCTCAAAACGTTCCCGGTTGTAATATCTGTTTCTTTCGCGCAAAGCCCGTCGGCTGCGATCGCTGATCGTGACAGTGTCCTCGTTAGTCGTTGGATCGGGTTGCGGCTCGGGTCTGCTTTTCGCGGCTTCATCCGCATAGCATTTGATATTAGCAGTCGAGCAATGTCTGCAGCTGGCAGCGTCAATTCGCATAGGTGTTCCTCCTCAAGGGTCGAGTTAGGTCGTGTCTGGTCAACTTTCCTAGCTCGAGCTTTAGAGCGGAGGTGGATGAGCCCGATGCATAGATTCGTTTTAGTTAAAGCAAGCGGTGTGCCACGAAAGAATGTTTAATTATTGCGAGTTTAACGAATGGTTCTTGCCTTGGTTAAGCTGAATTTTCCCGTGGGGCGGCAGAACTTGCCACGGCCTCTTACTTGAATACTAGCGAGATGCTCGAGCAGAAGAGGATCGCGTAAATACAGTAGCGGTAGGCCTTTTGGCTAACTTTGGTGTGGACCAGTTGTCCGGCGAAAATTGCAATTAAAAACGGCGCGATTGTAATAGTCGCAATTGAGACGACTTGCTCGGTAATCAATCCCGCGGCAGCGGAAATACTTATTCGCAGGACGTTCGAGGCGACCAGCAAAAAGATAACACCCGCGCGAATTTCGCGTGCGTCCTTAAGGGCAGCGCTGAGAAACATAACGAAGACAGGGCCGCCGGTTCCGATTATTCCTTGAAAAATGCCGCCGATGACGCCAAAGACGAAAGAAGTGGACTTGCCGGTGTCCTTAACTGACATTTTTGGAAACGCGAGGGACTTTAGTAAATATACTAGAATAGAACTTGCTAGTACCAGGCGCAGGGTTTTCTCCTC
>JAGRAN010000266.1 GCA_020434585.1 Bdellovibrionales bacterium | reverse complement strand
GACTACTCCTCGCGCATTATCGATTTGATGTGCCCGATTGGTAAAGGTCAGCGCGCGCTGATTGTAGCCCCGCCGCGAACTGGTAAGACTATCCTACTTCAGAAAATTGCGAATTCAATTACCCGCAATCATCCGGAAGTGGTGCTGATTGTGCTGCTAATTGACGAGCGACCGGAAGAAGTAACCGACATGTCGCGCAGCGTTAACGGGGAAGTTGTCAGCTCAACATTTGATGAGCAAGCGACTCGCCACGTTCAAGTTGCCGAAATGGTTATCGAGAAGGCGAAGCGTCTTGTTGAGCACAAGCGTGATGTCGTAATTTTGCTGGATTCGATTACTCGTCTTGCGCGTGCTTACAACGCAGTTGTTCCACCGAGCGGCAAGATTCTGTCTGGTGGTGTTGACTCAAACGCTCTCCATAAGCCGAAGCGCTTTTTCGGAGCCGCGAGAAACATCGAGCAGGGCGGAAGCTTGACGATTATCGGAACTGCGCTGATCGACACCGGCTCAAGAATGGACGAAGTGATTTTCGAAGAGTTTAAAGGCACGGGTAACATGGAATTGGTTCTCGACCGCAAGCTCGTCGAGCGTCGAATCTTCCCCGCCGTAGATATCAACAAGTCCGGAACACGCCGCGAAGAACTTCTGCTGTCTGAAGAAGACCTGCAGCGCGTTTGGCTGCTGCGTAAAGTGCTAAACCCGCTCAACGTCGTCGATGCGATGGAGTGGTTGAAGGACAAAATGAAGGGAACGAAGAATAACGCGGAGTTCCTGAACCTAATGAAGGGCTAGTCCTTCAAGCAGCGAGGCTTGTGGGTTAGTGTGAGCAATACGACAGCGAAAGCAGATGACGGCGGTGCCGGTGCAGCGGCGTTGTCTAAGTTAATTGCAACACTAACCCACGAACTCAAAACCCCCCTACATTCAATTCTTTCGCTGGCTGACGTGCTCGATTCCGAGATCGACGGGCAGCTAAGTGACGAGCAGAAGCGCCAAGTCTCGATGATTAAGCGCAACGGAGGCTTGCTGCTCGAAATGATTACCGAGCTGCTGCAATACAGCAGCATGAGTTATCGTTCGCACTTTCTTCAGCGCGAAGCTGTTAAACTGCGAGAACTCGTCGAGGAGCAGCTCGAAATCCTACAAACCGTCGCGGTGCAGAAGCGCATCTCTCTCGATATTTCCTTAGAAAGCGTCGCCGAAACCTTCGTCAGCGATACGGTATTTCTGCGCCAAATCGTAAGCAACCTAGTGGGCAATGCTGTTCAGTATTCGCCGGAAGGCTCGACTGTATCTGTCTATGGATCGATGGGCAGCAAAGGGGAGTTCAAACTAGATATCGTCGACAGTGGCGAAGGCATTGCTTTGCACAAGCAGGAAGAAGTTTTCTCTGAACTTAATCGAGGCAAGCGCAGCAGCGCTGGCGGCGAGAATGTCGGCCTCGGTTTAGCAATCGTAAAAGCGTCAGTCGAAGGCCTGAACGGCTCGCTTGAAGTAAAAAGTGAGCAGGGTCGGGGAACGATGTTTCGCTTGGTTTTGCCGGCAGCCGAGCCCGATATCAGGACTGATTCTGTCCTGATAATCGGCGCAGATGCTGCGTCTACGACGGTAATCGAGCGCTGCTTAGCGGGTGAAAAATTTAGGTGTTTGGACGCCGCTGAGTTTGAGGATGCGAAACATATTGTGCACGATGCTGACCCCTGTGCGATAATCTGTGATCTGGAGCTTGCTAGAAAGTTAGGCCCAAAACAGCTGGCAGCTCTTAAGGCTCGCAGTTCCGGAAGGGATCGCGGTGTCGTTGTCCTTGCTGGATTCGATTCGCAAAAAGAGCGGGCCGAAGCTAAAAGTTTGGGTGGGAGTGATTTTGTCGCAAAGCCCTTTGACGTAGATGAGCTTCTTGCAAAAGTGCTAAAACACAGAATTAAAGCATGATACAGCGAATCGACCAGACAATTCTCGCCGTCGACGACAACCCCGACGCCCTCTACGCTCTCGAAAGAATTCTAGCGCACAACGGATATCGAGTTCTGACTGCTGGAACTGCAGAAGAAGCTCTCGAAAAGGCCAAGATCGGCAAACCGTCCTTGCTCCTGCTTGACGTAGGTCTGCCTGGAATGAACGGATTTGAACTGACTGAAAAGCTTAAACGCGATGAAGACCTCAAATACACTCCAATCATTCTTGTCAGCGCCAACGACGCTCTGCAAAGCATTATCGAAGGCCTAGAGCGCGGTGCAGACGACTACGTAACCAAGCCGTATAAGGCGGAGGAGCTTCTGGCTCGACTTCGCGCTGCGCTACGTCTGAAGGCTCTCTATGGCCGTCTAGAGCGCACTGAGCATGAAAACGAGCGACTGCGCACCGAAATCAAAGCGAGTTACGATTTTAGCAACATCGTTGGAGAGAGCGACCGGATGCAGAGCGTGTTTAGTCTGCTCGAGAAAGTTGCAGCAGCGGATACGCCGGTTCTAGTTACTGGTCAGACTGGCTCCGGAAAGGAGCTTGCTGCAAGAGCTGTGCACTACGCCTCTTCACGCGCGGACGGGCCCTTCGTAGCAAAGAACTGCGCCGCAATTAACGAAAACCTGCTTGAGTCAGAACTCTTCGGCCATGTTAAAGGTGCCTTTACCGGGGCTGTCAAAGACCACAAGGGCCTGTTTGAGGCCGCATCAGGGGGCACGTTGTTCCTCGACGAAATCGGCGAAATGCCGGCTGGCTTGCAGGCTAAGCTGTTGCGCGTCTTACAAGACGGCACTTTCATGCCGGTAGGCAGCACTTCTGAAAAGCGAGCTGACGTGAGAATTGTGGCGGCCACAAACCGCAATTTACAGTCGATGATGGACGAGGGGTCATTTCGCGAGGATCTGTACTACCGCCTTAATGTAGTAACAGTCGAATTGCCTGCGCTGAAGGAGCGGCGAGAGGACGTGCCGCTCTTAGCAGATCATTTCCTTAAAAGAGCGTGTGAACGTCGAGGGCTCGGTGACAGACAGCTGAGCGAGGACGTCATGAATGCGCTGCGCAGCTACGATTGGCGTGGCAACGTGCGCGAACTCGAAAATGAAATAGAACGCATGCTGATAATTTGCGGTGACGAGACAACGATTAGTCTTCAACACGTTTCACCGCGCATTTTGAGCTACGCCACTTCAAGCGGGCAGGGCTCGAGCGCTGGCGGCTCGCTTAAAGAGGCAGTCGAGCAGGTAGAGCGAGATATGATTTTGGCAACCCTGCAGCGGCTTAATTGGAATAAAAGCAATACTGCAAAAGAGCTCGACATGAGCCGCAGCAGCTTGATTGCGAAGATTAAACAATACGGCTTCGAGCAAAGCGTCCCCAGTGGGGATGATTCAGATTAGCCGATTCGTTTCTTAGCAAGTTCGATGAGCACTTCGCGCTGATTATCTTCGGGCGCATCAAGTACGTGCTCGTGCAGCTCCCGTAAAATTTCACCAATTTCTGGCCCTTGCTTTAGCCCTAGTGCGAGCAAATCTTCACCGCTGAGAGCTAGGTTCTTTAACGGCGAAACTTCCGGACCTCTGCGGACCTCGGCAAGTATTGCGTCAAACGCCGCAAACTGCCCGTCGATTTCTTCTTCGCCGATTTTGCAAGAAGTTGCGTCGGCGTATTTTAGCTCGCGCCAGCGGTCGAATTGATCTTCGGTGTCGCGCAGAATCCGACGAACGCCGCCCAAGCCGCAAAGCAGCGGCCGCATATGTGTGGCGACAAGTATGCTGACAGCGCGTGCAGTGTGTTTGGGGTAGCGCAGCCGCAGCAGGATATCCTGGGTCATTTCAGCGCCGACGTGCTCATGCTTGTAGAAGTGGCGTTCGCCGTCGTCGCCTACGCTAAGTGTTTCCGGTTTGCCGACATCGTGAAACAATGCAGCTAAGCGGCTTATTATGTCGGGAGCTGTTTTACTTACCACTTCGATGGTGTGAACAAAGAGGTCCGCCTTGTGAAAACTATTCTGCTCGTAGCCAACGAAGCGCTGAATTTCGGGAAGAAAGATCTGTAATACGCCGTGCTCGGCCATGAGGCGCAGCCCGCGAGCGGGATGCTCGCAAATGAGCAGTTTGCTAAATTCTTCTCGAAAGCGCTCGATGCTGACGTGGGCTAATGCGTCCAGGTGCTCGTGTGAAGCTTGAGCAGTCGTTTCGTCGATCTGGAAATCTAGTTGTGCCGCAAAGCGCAGCATGCGCATTACGCGCAGCGGGTCTTCGCCGAAGCGTTCAGCTGCGCTCCCAACGCAGCGCAGAACCTTTTTCTCAAAATCAGCGGTTCCTCCAAAGGGATCGACGATACTGCCGGAGTGCACATCAATCGCCATCGCGTTAATCGTGAAGTCGCGGTAGGCGAGATCTTCTTCGATGCTTTTGCCTTGAACCACGCCTCCAGCTGGGCTCATTCCGGCTGCTCTAAAAGTCGTAATTTCGACTGGTTCCGCGTCAGTAACAGGAATCATCGTTAGAGTCTGATGCTTAAGGCCCGTCTCGTAAAACGGGATTGACTCTTTTCGACATAGTTCAATCAGCTCGTCAGGGAGCAGCGGTGAGGCGAGGTCGAGATCGTTCGGGGTCTTTTCCTGAAGCAGGTCGCGCACAGTGCCGCCAACTATAAAGAGGGCAGGCAAAGCAGATCGCAGCCGCACAATACGCGGGTCTTCTAAAAGTTTTGCAACGGAGATTTTAAGTTTTGCCGCATTCATAAGGAGCGCAGCATACCTCAGAGAGCTAAGTCGGCAAGAACGTCAGCCAGGAATCGGGTAATGAGCGATGCAGACGAACGTTTAAAATTGGAAGCCATTCGGGCACTTCGGGCTTGGTATTTAGCTTCATTCGGGCTTCGTCGGGGGTGCGGCCGCCTTTCTTGCGGTTACAGCAGCCACAGGCGATGACTACATTATCCCAGACGGTGGTGCCCCCCTGAGAGCGCGGGATGACGTGGTCGAT
>JAGRAN010000265.1 GCA_020434585.1 Bdellovibrionales bacterium | reverse complement strand
TTTGCGCCCTGACTAGCTCTGCAGACTCTTGGGCGACATCAACATCAACAATTCTGCTCTCAGCGTCCGCCAAATTGTCGCGGCTAATGCTTAAATTGTTAACGGCGCTAGACAGCCGGCTCACCAAAGCACCAATTTCGCCGTTCTCTGCGGCAACTCGTGTCATCGCATCATCAATCACCGACATCGCTTCAAGCGCGTGCTGCTGACTTAGAAGGTTCAGTCTTGGCAGCGTATTGCTCTGCTCCGTATCAGCAATATAGATTGATGTCGCAGCGATCGGCGCGCCAACGGCAATATCCACTGCGCCGTCGCCGTCCAAGTCCGCTGCTGCAAGGTCTCCCGGAGAGCCTATAGCTACGGAACTTATTGTCTGAAATGTTCCGTCGCCGTTTCCGATCGAAACAAATATAGAACCGCCGCTGTTAGCGGTCAGCAAATCGATTATGCCGTCACCGTCGATATCAACGCTAACCGCCGAAGCAGCACCGTAGCCTGCTTGGGACGTTAGAATATTAAAAGTTCCATCACCATTTGACAGGAGCGTCCTTTGGATTCCTCCGCCGCTAATAGCAGAAATATCATCGTACCCGTCATGGTTATAGTCACCCGTGGTTATAATTCCACCTTTGGAAACCACATTGAGCGTAGTTTCAGTAAAATTACCGTGGCCATCATTAATTAAAACACTTGTGCTAGTCATCGTAGCGTTCGACGATGCAACGATATCCATGTATCCATCGCCGTTGAAGTCGCCGATCGCTTGACTTTCCCCGTTAGTAGCTAGAGTCAAATCGTCAGTGAAAGTGAATGTGCCATCGCCGTTGCTGAATCCAATATCAACATCTGAACCGACGCCTGAAATTGCGGCGAGCACATCATCGAATCCATCGCCGTTAAAATCTGCGGTGCCGTTAAACCTCGTGATTTCTCCCCCGGTCGCACTTTCATCGCCATTGACAAAAGTCCCATCTCCAGCACCGACAAACAGCTGCACGGTTTCAGTTGGATCCTCGTACGCTAAGAGGTCCAAATGTCCGTCGTTGTCGAAATCGCCAACCGCAATGCCGGTCGATATTCCCATATTCGCAGTCAGAGACGCAGTTTCACTGAAAATTCCATTGTTATTGGTGAAGATGTAAATCGAAGCATCGTCAGTTATTGCGATATCGATCTGCCCATCTTCATTGAAGTCTCCGACAACGATTCCTCCCGAGCCATCATCGAGTCCAAAATTCCCTGCCGGAGAAAACGTTCCTAAGCCAACAGCCCGTTCAAGCTCTGCGCCGGTAGTAACCCCAATACTCGACTCTGTTCCAAAACCGAGCTGTATTCCTACCTCAACTCCATTTGCGGCAAGCAAAGAGCGATCGTTAAATTCCGTACTCGCGGTGATGCGATTGTATTCTTCGGTTAACGAATAGGCCTCTTCGTCGAGCGCCGTTCGCTGAGCCAAAGATAAGCTGCCATTTGCGGACTGAGTTGCCAGTTCGCGCAGCCGAACTAGAATGTTAGAAAGCTCACCGACTGCACCTTCAGCGATCGACAGCATCGATACTGCGTCATTCGCGTTGCGCAGCGCCTTGGTCAGAACTTTTTTGTCGAGATTTATACCGGAGGAAACGGCGAGACCCGCTGCATCATCCGAGGCGCGATTAATTCGCAAACCGCTGGACAAGCGCTCAAAGGAGTCGCCGAGCGTTGCAGTATTTTCTGCAAGACGCCGAGTTGCCGTTAGCGCGGCAATATTTGAGCCGAAAGTAATACCCACCTTGGTATGCGCGAGACTGTCCTTTGCTAAACTATTACTACATTTAAAAAGTCGGTAGTTTTCACAAATTAGCTAATGATTTGGGGCACTTCAGTTTCATTCTGAAATGAGCAGATTGGTTTGGGAACTCCCGTCATTACAGACACTTAGCGCTTTAAGGTGATCTTTCTTGAGGATAAACTTTCAGTTTTTGGCCCGTAACTAGCTAAATCGCGCAGTCAGTCCGCTCCCGGATTATATTCGCAGCTCTGCAAAGAAGCCTTCGATAACAACATCCTAACAACAGCCTGTGATAAAATTTTATAGATCATCTGGTTTGATAATTAGAGAGCTTGAGAGATTAGCATGCGAAGCAAACGTGTTTTAATTTTCCTATCGCTGCTTCTGCCGAACCTTTCGTTCGCCCAAAACGTTGCAACAAGTTGCGTCAGCATCTCTGGAAACTTGGACGCAAGCGAAACAGAATTATCCAGTGGTGTTGCAAGCATTCCTAATACTCCGCCCGACGTTGCCAGCCCTTCTGGAACGACTTTTTCTGATTTAGCAACAATCGACAGCAACTCGATCTTCTCGACGGAATTCGACGCAGTTGATTCAGCTGGTAACTCTAGAACGGTTACGACCTATTATTACAAATACGCGAGCGACAGGTGGAGCGTTCGCTCATACGTAGATGGTTCAGACATTGAAGGCGGAGTGGCTGGTGAACCCTACCGCATTTCAACTATTTCACTGAGTTTTAATGTTGACGGCACACTTCTGCAAGCCTTAGGCAACCCAATGCACGTTGGAGTTCTTTGGTCAGGTGACGCACAGCGCTCTGACTTTACTTTATCTTTAGCCTCATTCACTCAGTTCGCGATTCCTTCGTCGCCAAGCGAAATCAACACAAACTGCAGCAATGGTCCGAAACGCTACGTCATCCGAGATTTTGACGGTGATTATAAATCAGACATCGTAATTTGGCGTCCTGAAGATGCGTCCTGGTACATACGCTACTCCGCTGACGACTCGACTGAAACGATTCAGTGGGGACTGCCCGGAGACATTCCTCTCGAAGGTGACTATGACGGCGATCGTGTTCCCGACTTAGTAGTCTGGCGTCCCAGCACAGGAACTTGGTACGTCCGCACTTCGTCCTCCAATTACGCTTCGTTTATTCAGCAGCAATGGGGCCTTCCCGGCGACAGACCAGTTCGCGGTGATTTCGACGGCGACGGCACCTTTGACCTTGCAGTTTGGAGACCGATGTTCGGACTGCTTTACGTGATCCGCTCATCCGACCAGCAGCAAATGGTAACGCAGTGGGGCCTTTCGTCAGATGTCGTCGTGGGCTCCGACTTAGGTGTCTGTTCCTGGTAGCTCCAGTAAGCGGCTAAAATCACTAAAAATATCCATCAGCTTCAAACCGAGCCCCTTGCCCAACTTGTCGAAAATGTGTTTTTGACACATATTACCTAGTATTTGGGTAGAGAAGTAGCTACTGCGTTGAGTCGAAGCCTCGGCTCAGCGCAGCGGAATTGGATCCCTAAAAGGATTTTTCTGTTTTGTGCTGAGGCTTCGCGAACTGCGCGAGGTCAACTTGCCACATTAGAGAACAGGAGGTTTCTCTATGTACAGGTGCGCTGCAGTCGCTGTGCTGCTGGCAGTCCTGCTGCCAGTGGTTGCTGCGGCAAACGCTCACCGCATCGACTCCATCGAGCTCCCACCACCCCAGGCGTTTGCCTCGGCCCAGTGGGGAGAGTTCGAGCTGCTGTCTGAGGTTGCGCTTCACTTCGGGACCGGTATCACCGATCTCTCGAATGAGAACGCAGCCATTCTGGAGCAGCACTTGTTCGATGCGAGTGAGAGGCTCACACCTGCCCAAAGCTGGGATGAGCTTGTGATCGTCATCAACGGGGCGGCGGATTCGGTGCGAACCGTGATCCAACCTCAAGTTCTCGACACGAAGAAGCGGCAGCGGCCGGCCAACACCAGCTTCGCTGATGCCCGGGCGTCTTCCGTCTACGACTACTTCGTCTCGAGCAAGTGCGGCGCTACGTTGTCGCTCGAAGGTTCGCTGGTCTCGGGCGAACATGCCAAGTACCCCGCGGCGTGTTTCGTTCGTTTCTACCGACGGATCCCTGCGATCAGATCGGTGTCGGTCTGTGTCGTCGACACCATCTTGCCCTACGAGAGTCCTCCGTTCTTGATCGGAGCTTCCGGAGGCTGGATGATTGTCGGACCGCACTCAGGACCGTTCCTTAGTCTGGACGGCGCGTTCGCCCGCTGGCATGCGCGGATCGCTCAGGCTGGTTCGGCAGAAGAGCGCGGTGAGCACGAGATCTACTTTGGTGCACTCGACTACGCCGTACTGCGGAGTTCAAATGCAGAGGTCGCGTTCGGGCTCCTCGGGTTTCGTGCCTGGGAGTTCGCCGAAGATCGTCACTTCACCGAGCGGCGCAGCGGCGCACTCGTCTGGTCGAATTGCCGGTTCTACGATGGTCCCCTGCGCCTCGAACTCGGAGGCGGCGTCGGACTGGCACGCTTCACCGACGGTTACTCGCTGACATCCTCGACCGAAGCAGTCGCAGGAGCGTCACTCTCGGCATCACTACTGTTCGACCTGTTCAGGTAGCGGAAGGAGCAACCATGCGAACGAGCCCCTGTATCATGACGATGCTTGCTCTGCTGGTCCTCCTCGGCTGCGGCCCGGGACCGGCAGGAGTGGGTGCACCGGAAGGCGATAGTCCGCCGAACGACGACCCGATCGAAGTCAGCTGCGAAATGCGCGTGGAGCTCAGCCGTAACTCACGGCTGATCAACCGCGACAGAACCGCCAAGCTGACAGCGTCAGGATTCGATGCCGGCAGCGACATCGAGTTCGTTTTCCTCGA
>JAGRAN010000264.1 GCA_020434585.1 Bdellovibrionales bacterium | reverse complement strand
TTTCAAAGTATTATCGCAGCTTCGGCTCAATCAAGAGGCCGGCGCTTAACTGCCCGGAGGGCCATCAGGACCGTCGCCAGCACTCCCGTCACCGATGCAAGGAAATTCTCCTAAGGGGCAGTTGCCACCCATAGTGCCTACTCCGTTCATGGCTTGTGCCGCCAAGGTTAGCGTATCGGACACATCCGAACGCATTGCACTAAGCGCAGCAATCAGTCCAAAGCAGAGAATCGCCGCGAGCAGCGTAAATTCCAGCATTGATGCTCCGCGCTGATCATGTGATCGATTAAAAGTTCTCATCAAGTATTCCCCAGTGTGTTACCCCAACACCCTCATATCCACTTCGATTACGGAAGTGCTTCAGGGCATCCCACGATTTATCCTTTTGCGGCTGGCTCCAGGTGTTCGTATCTGGCTTTACTTGTCAGCGTCGGGAAGGCTTGTGTAGCTAAACGTTGAAAATACTACCTTTTTCCCACGTTCATCCCCTACAAGCTCAGGCCTAACGTCCGCGTCGAACTTTGAAATGTAGTCCCGAATGCGTTTGTGGTGGCGCTTCCCTTCCGCTAATACCCACTCACGTATTTTCGGAAGTGCGCTTGCTAAAATATTGTCTGCCTCGGTGTGAATGTGAAGATTTCGCGTTATCTCCGGATGCTGCATGTTCTCCTCAACCGCCTGAAGCAGCACATCCATATCTTGAGCTGCGAGCTCAATACGCCATTGATCCTCATCCTCTGAGCGATCAATATCCTTAACCAAGCGTACTCCACGAGATGTTTTCTCCACAGCACCTATTCGCTCAAGCTCTTTCATGACGGTGCTCGGATTCAAAGTCTTACTTACTGATTGGACAAGTGCATAAAACTCATTGTCTTCACCCGAGTAGCTTAAAACTCGGGGTTTTCTAGCCTTGGTACAAAAGCGGGCGTCTAACTCCCACTGGCCCATAACACGAGCAGGTATGCTCATTCCCGTTCGCACACTTGGAAGTTCCTGCCTCTTGTAAATTCGCGTGACTTCGTTCCTAGTCACCCCCGTCATTGCACTCAAGCGACTCACGTTTACCTTTCCCTCTTCTCGCTCAAGTTCTTTAATCGCAACGGCGACAAAAACCGCTTTTGCAACGTCGTAGAAAGTTTGAATCGTGTAATTCTTTCGCACAAAGTAGCGAACGACAGGAGTAAGAATCATTTCTAGAAGTGAACGCTGTGCCTCGGAAATTCTCATCGGGTCTATCCAGCAGAATACATAACTAATGTGGCGCTAAGTTGTTTATCGACGAAAACTTTGCTTTTAAAAAGCGATTTCTTACCTTCACAGGTAAATATTAAGTTAAGTGTCCGTCAGCACTCCCTTTCTAGAAAATCTCTGGAGCAATGCCTTTTTGACCAAAGTTTACTGCTACGGTATCAAGTAGTCATGATGCGGAAATCTGATAACAAGACCAATTGGGCCATTCTTTTTTTAGCAGCAGCGCTGACCACGGCTTACGCGAGCAATTCAGCACAGGCCCAGTACGCGTTTGAAACGCTTCATCAAAATTTGGGCTATATGACTCAGTATCGGAACGACTTTTCCGCGACCAAAAGCACACCTGTGCAAGAGATCTTTTTGCACAACAGCGGAAGTGAACCAAGTAACTATTCAGGGAACAATTCAGATAATAAAAAAAAGCCAGTTCCGTATCCAGACGCACCTAACACGGACAATCCGAAGATAGACCCGTCTAAAGATGTCGGCGGGGGATCCAAAACCGCCTCAGGTTCAGAAGGAGGCTCTGGGGCAGGAAGCAACAAGACTCGAGGAAAATCATACCCGACGCGCCCTGGCGGTCCGCCGGTTAAGCACCAAGGCGGCAATATACCTATAGGGCCGCGCCTCTAGGTGCTTTTTCCTGCATTCCATAGGTCACATTAAGCAATATCGAATCATAACTTCTATAGGTATCAGAAGAGGCGTTTCCCTTCCCAAAAGCGCATTCATCGCTTGAATTTTATTTTTTCGTTGAAGTGAGTCTTCGGGCTCATCGTTGTAGTTGTTGTCGGAGGTTATATGAAATCAAGTTTACCGCTATGCCTGCTTTTTTCCCTGCTGATCGTTCCTTCGAGCGTTTTCGCTCAGTCTGATGAAACAGACAACACCATGGTGATCGGATTTGATATTCATGACCGCGATGGAAAAGATGACGACGGTGACGGAAAGAATGGTGGAAACGACCCTCACAACTGCTCCCCGAAAGGAACTATTAGATCGGATGGTCCGTTCAAGCCAAGCCAAGCCGACTCAAGTGGAACCAAGAGTTCTTTCGAAAAGAACGCCGCGATGTGGTGCAACTGGAAATACGGATTGCTCAAGGAATGCTCCCCATCATTTCCGACTGGCGATAAACCAGAATACGATATTCACTGCCAAGGCAAGAACAAAGCTGCCAAGGGCTCAATGACGATCGAGCTAACTGAAGAGTTTTGTAACTGTAAAGACAGACCGAAATCTGGCACGGCATTTGGAGTCTCAGAAGCACTCGACCAACAGCTGCTGCTTGAACTAGAGGAATTCCTCTACGAAAGTGATGCTGGCCTAGAGTAAGCTTATCTAATGGCGGGGTTCGCCCCGCCATTGCTCCGCTTATCGCGACATGAAGGTCCAAAGTCTCCCCCAATTACTTTTATCAGCCGCTGTGGTTTGCTTTGGCATGATCAGCCTCCGCTGTCTGGCTGAGCTGCACAAAGTAAACGTGCAGTTTCAGGACTTTCAGTATTCGTTTCTGCCGTGGCCCGCGTCTGAGCCAGTAGCCGGCAGTATGGCTCCGCTAGCGCTATGGCTTATTGCATATCTAATTCTGCTGATGTTGACTTGCTGCGTGGAAGGCAAGGGGGGGCTAAGCAAAAGCAATATTCTCTTTTTAA
>JAGRAN010000263.1 GCA_020434585.1 Bdellovibrionales bacterium | reverse complement strand
AAGCGCTGCAAAATGCTGGACCTTGGCGGCTGGGTTAATGAAAGCTACCGAATACCGGGGCCGCCGGGGATGAGTTCTGAAACAGAAGTCGAAGAACTTGCGGCAGAGTTAGACGACAACTCTGAAACCAACTGAACTCCGCCCTCCACAATCTCGGGATCAAAGCTGCCTGAAGCCGGGTCAAAATTTGGCACGCTGCATTCGCCGGGGAGTTCTTCCCAGTCTTTCATCGCGATTCGACCAAGGGCGCGGTAAGCCGCCTGCCTAACCCAGGGGTCGAGCGATTCGTCTTCGAAAGTTCTTAGCAGAAGTTCAATTAGGCGTTTCATGTGGTGGAACTGAGAAGGGTTAGTTTCTCCTTCCAGCCTAAGCGAACGCACGTGCTCTCCGATAATCTTTAGCGATAACTGGCGCACATCGTCGTCTTCGTCCCAGGCGGCGCCGAGCGCAAAACGCAAGACATGCTCAAGGTATTCGTCCGTCTTGTCCCAGTCGATGCAAAGCGTTTCTAAAATCATGACGGCGGTCATTGCGTCGTGGAGTTCGAAAAACTTTTCGAAGAGGTAGCCGTGTTCGTAGGACTTGGCGCGGCCGAGCACCAGCAGCAGCGCATACATATTGTCTAGGTCTAGACCGGCGGCTTCGTTCAGGTCGATTGATTCTAGGTAAGAGGCGACGCGCGCCAGCGTTTCGCCAGAGAGCGAGTTCCCGCTATTGATTTCGACCAGCATCTTGTCGGCATCGAGATCCATTCGGGGATTGTACCGCGAAGCCAAATGCTATGGAACGCCGTGGGGCTATTTTTCTTCGCGTTCGGGCAGGGACTGCTGCTTTATGTAGAACGGAGTTGCGTCATCAAAAAGTACGGCATGCGGATTTGTCCGTTTATCGATGTTGGAAATGAACTCGGCCGGCATCTGCGCCTCGGCAGAAAACTCAGTCATTGTACGCACTTCTTGTTCGATAGTTTTTAGCGCTTTGTCGCTCAAGCCGTTTTGTCGCATTCCAAACAAGGGAATCGGGTCGTCTGCTTCATCCTTCTTAAACGAAATTAGGAATGCCTCGGTCACTTCCGGGTAGGCTTCGAGGATGGTGGCGATCTTCTTCTTGAGCGCTGCAAACTGGCTGGATCCAGAGTCGACCTCAATTTCTATCGCCTGGTGCTCTGACATCAGCTCAGCCACCAAGTCGTCCACCCCTTCCCTGCCATCCTTGAGTGACTCGATCTCCCAGGGACTAAACTCCTTGCCGACTTCCTGGCCTGGGTTCAGGTGCACCCAAATTTCTTCGCCGATAATCCAGACCAGCGACTTAAAGCTTTTTGCAATAGCTTCTATTTCCTGCTGCTGCGTCCATTCGATAAACGCTTCTTTATGCGAAAAAACAGGGAGAATTCGCTTCTGCTGGAAGTCGACAATCGCAAAGCGCTCGAGGGTTTTTATTTCCTTGGCTTCTTCTTCGGTCATCTTGGCAAAGCCGGGGCGCAGCGGGATAAGCACCTCGGACTCAAGCAGGCGCAGGTAGAACTCCTTGGCTGACCCGAGGACATTTCGTTCGGCCTCGTCGAGCAGCTGTTCCAGGGATTTCTCGCTCAATTCTCTCTCCGTTTGCCTTTGGCTGAATTCGTGCTTAAATCTATTATATATAGGCGCATTAAATCGATCGCCAACTTTATGTGGGGAATCCAGCGCCTAGCTCCATATTTAATGCTACTAGAGCAGGGTACTATGCAAATGGCCATGACTCGTTACCGCAAAATGCTCCGTGCAAAGATCCATCGTGCTTTTGTGACGATGGCTGACGTCGATTACGAAGGCAGCATCACTATTCCGCCGGAGCTGCTCAGAGCTTCCGATATTCGTGAATATGAAGCCGTGTCAGTCTGGAATGTGACCAGCGGCACTCGCTTTGAGACGTATGCGATTGCCGGACTTCCGAACTCCGCCGACATTTGCGTCAACGGTGCCGCGGCCCACTTGGTTACTCCCGGCGACCGCGTGATCATCGCTTCCTTCGTCGACATCCCGGAACAGAAAATCCCTCAGCACAAGCCGAAGCTAATTTTCGTCGGCAAAAACAATAAAGATTTCCGGGAGGAAGTCGAGGTTCCTGGCCCGCTTAGGCGAATTGGCTAACTTGGGCCTCACGCTTCCTGCAACACCCAACGGCCAATCGAACATAACAAATATAGAGGAGCTATAGGAGTTCGCCTATTCGGTGGCTAACTTCGGGTTGTGTTTTCTAAGTCGTTAATAGTGACCAGGTTATGAGAGTTGTTCGATGTTTGGGGCACCTTGCCCTTTGTCTTGTATTGTTTCATGCGACTGAAGTTTTGGCTGACCGCTGTGGCGGTGAGTTTTCCTACAGTAAGGATATAAGCGGCACGTTCCTAATGGCGTGCAGTGTTGCGGCGGGGTACAAAGATCCCGTAGCCCACTCTGCTGAGCAGGCTGCGGACGAATGTGAGTTCTCTCACCAACTAAAAATCAACGACATTCATTCGAGCATCATTCCAAATTGGCGGCGCACCTGCGAGCGGCAGGACTGTGACCTCACGTATATCGTAGTCGACAACGTCGATTGCTCTTCGGCGAACGGCTACTCGTATTGCAAATGCGGCAGTGGTTCGAATGAGTGCCGGCAAGTTCGCGGCGG
>JAGRAN010000262.1 GCA_020434585.1 Bdellovibrionales bacterium | reverse complement strand
GCTACGTGCTCGTCGTCCTCGCCGTAATATTGTCTGCGCTCCGAGTGTCCAAGAAGGGCGAATTTCGCTCCGGCGTCTTTAAGCATTTCTGCAGAGACCTCACCGGTATGCGCACCGCTTGGCAGCCAGTGAGCGTTTTGCACGCCGACCGCGAGCCTGCCGGAGTTTTTGCCGTCATAGTTAGCAATATTGTCGCGCACCGCGTCGAAGCAGGTTAGCGGCACACTAAGCCAGATATCCGCGTCAAGTTGGGCGCCGCTTCCAAGTAATTCGCAAAACTTTTCGCAGTAGACGAGTGCATCGGAGCGGAGCTTGTTCATCTTCCAGTTGCCGATGAAGAGCGGGCGAATAGACATGATTAGTCACCTATTAAAAAGCGGACAACACCCCGGGAGGCGATGTCCGCTGTCGCTATCAAAAGTTTTGGGCTAGCTGCAAGCAAGCTTCATCACATCGTTCATGCGATTGGAGAAGCCCATTTCGTTGTCATACCAGCTGAGCACTTTAACCATCTTCTTTTCGAGGACCATAGTGCTAAGCAGGTCGACCGTCGAAGAGGCGGAGGTGCCGTTGAAGTCAATACTAACCAGCGGCTCCTCGCTTACTGCTAGGATACCCTTAAGTGGACCATTGGCGGCAGTTGTCATGGCGCGGTTGATGTCTTCAGCGCTAACGTCGCGTTCGAGTTCGCAAACCAAATCGACAACAGAAACATTCGGTGTTGGAACGCGAATCGCCATTCCGTCAAACTTTCCTTTCAATTCCGGGATTACCAAGGCGACAGCCTTAGCAGCTCCGGTTGTAGTCGGAATCATCGACATTCCGGCAGCACGGGCCCGGCGTAGGTCTTTGTGCGGAAGGTCGAGAATATTTTGGTCGTTGGTGTAAGCGTGAATTGTCGTTATCAGACCGCGGGTGATACCGAAGTTTTCCAGCAGGACCTTCGCTACCGGGGCTAGGCAGTTAGTTGTGCACGAGCCGTTGGAAATTACGTGATGGGCGCCTTTGTCGAATTTATCGTCGTTAACGCCCATAACAACTGTGAAGTCAGCGTCGGGTGAGGGGGCGGAAACGATAACTTTACCTGCGCCGGCGTCGAGGTGCATTGCGGCCTTCTCGCGCTTGGTGAAAATTCCTGTGCACTCGAGTACCACGTCTACACCGAGTTCCTTCCAGGGAAGTTTGCTCGGGTCACGCTCTGAGAGGACTTTAATTTCTTTGCCGTTTACTTGAATTGCACCTTTTCCGGCTTCGACGGTTCCGGGAAATTGGCCGTGAACCGAATCGTATTTGAGAAGATGGGCCAGGGTAGCGGCATCAGTCAGGTCGTTTACGGCGACCAACTCGAGGTCCTTGTCATTGATTCCGGCTCGCACAACGTTGCGACCGATACGTCCGAAACCATTAATGGCAAATTTTATGCTCATATTTCTCCTTTACTCCTTGTTTCCCGACCTAAAAGTTCTTAACGTGCCGCTTAGCAGATCAATTGGCGGAGAACCCGCCAGCGTGTAGATAATTGGGGTCCCGATATATCACATTTTTCGGGATCATTAAAATATGCGATTGTTTTGCTCGCAATTTAACAATCTTTTTTGAATAAGTAATTCCGGTTCTTTAGCGATGGCTCTACCATTTTGTAATCCGATGTTTGTCCTACCACTTTATGCCGAAGGCGCAGTTCCCGAAATATTGGCCCCTGAAGCGGTAGCGCGAGATGAAGGCCATACGGTAATGCAGCTGGTTCTTGGTTCTGGACCAGTCGTTCAGGGCGTGCTGATTCTGCTAGTCATCATGTCGATTGTGACTTGGGGAATCGTCTTTACCAAGAGCTTTCAGGTTAAAAAGGCGAAGCGCCAGACTGAGAAATTCTCAGATGTGTTTTGGAGCAGCCGCAACTTAGCGCAAATCAGTGAAATTAGCGCCAAGATGAGCGCAAGTCCTGTAGCAACAGTATTTACTGCAGGACACCGGGAGCTAAGCCAAATCTTAAAAGGCTCTAAGCAAGAGGGTGCAGGAGGCTTTAGCAGCCTAGAAAACATCGACCGCGCTCTTAAGCGTGCCAAGTACGAGGAGGTCAACCGGCTCGAAAACGGAACGACCTTCTTGGCGACAACCGCTTCCGCAGCTCCATTTATCGGTCTCTTCGGAACCGTCTGGGGGATCATGAACGCGTTTATCGGGCTAAGCCACGTCAAGACGTCCTCGATTCAAGCTGTTGCACCAGGTATTTCAGAAGCACTGATTGCAACGGCGATAGGTCTCGCTGCAGCAATTCCAGCGGCGATTGCCTACAACTACTTCATGCAGCAAGTGCGGGTGCTCTCCCGTAGTATGGATATGTTCTCGGCCGAATTTCTCAACATCGCCCGCCGGCACTTCCTCAAGTAAAGGTCTTCGATGGCATTTGACGACGCAGATTTAAACGCCGGCGCAATCTCCAACATCAACGTAACGCCGCTCGTGGACGTGATGCTGGTGCTGTTGATCATCTTCATGGTCGCCGC
>JAGRAN010000261.1 GCA_020434585.1 Bdellovibrionales bacterium | reverse complement strand
GCGCGACTCAGTGCAGTATCAATGTCTCGGCATATATTGTCCTCGCCGATTTTGCGCAGCAGACCCGAACGTTTTAAGGCGGCAAGAGGCTGTGGTCGGACTCCGCTTAGTATGAGCTCAGTCTGGCTGCTTTCGAATCGCTTTAGTAACTCATCGATTGCGAACAAGCCGCTAGCGTCTAAAGCGGGAACGTTACGCATGCGCAGCACTAAGCACTTAGGATCGGCGGCGACACGCTGCATGGCGCTTTTAAAATGGGCAACGGCGCCAAAAAACAACGGCCCATGAACTTCGAATACCTGAACACCTTCAGGAATAGTCCGTTTTGAAATTGCCTCGGCATCTTCATTCTCGTCATATTCAGCCAAAAGTTCCCGGCTTAGCTGGCCAACCTCTGTTACTGCCTCCATGCGCTTTAGGAAGAGAAAAGAGGCCAGGACCATTCCGACTTCAATTGCGACGGTTAAGTCTATCAATACTGTAAGCAGGAAAGTGGTAACCATGACGGAGACATCACTGCGGGGGAACGAAAACATTTTTAGGAATAGGCGCCATTCGCTCATGTTGTACGAAACATAGACCAAGATAGCGGCGATAACACAAAGCGGGATGTGCCCGGCGAGCTTCCCGAAAATGGTCACTAGGAGTAGCAGAACGACGGCATGGACAATCGCGGCAATTGGGGTTCGTCCGCCGTTCTTAACGTTTGTAGCAGTGCGAGCGATGGCGCCAGTTGCTGGAATTCCTAGGAACAGTGGGCTGAGCAGATTCCCCATGCCTTGCGCGATTAGTTCCATGTTTGAACGATGACGTCCACCGATCATTCCGTCCGAAACAACGGCAGACAAAAGTGATTCGATTGCTCCAAGGAGAGCGATCGTAACAGCGGGCTGGAATAGTTCTACGCAGCGGTCCCAGCTTATTGTTGGAACAATTGGCGTTGGGATTCCGCCCTTGATGTCACCAAAGCGGTCGGAAATCGTTTCGACCGGGATGCTGAATGCGTAGGCAATGAGGCTTACCGCTACTATTGCAACAATTGAACCGGGCACTCGCTTAGTTAGTTTTGGCCAAACGATCATAAGCAGTAAGGTTGCCAAGGAGCACCCCAGCGCAAAGGAGGAGGCGTGACTAAGCTCTGCAAAGATTATCGACCATTTGGCGATGAAGTCTGCCGGCAGGTTGGCAACAGGCAGTCCGAGAAAATCCTTCATCTGAGTGCTGAAAATCAGCACGGCGATTCCGCTAGTAAATCCTATGGTAACCGGGAATGGGATAAAGCGAATAAACAGCCCCATTCGCAGCAGCCCCATGCCGATTAACATGCACCCGGCCATAATAGTTGCGATCGCAAGGCCATCGTAACCATGATGTTGAACTATGTTGTAAACTACTACGATAAACGCCCCTGTCGGTCCGCTAACTTGGACCCGACTGCCGCCGAATACTGCAATGACAAATCCCGCCACGATGGCTGTGTACAGCCCCTGCTCCGGCGCCACTCCCGACGCAATTGCAAAGGCTATGGCGAGCGGGAACGCTACGAAGCCGACAACGACTCCGGACATCAAGTCGGCCGCAAATTGGGAGCGGCGATAAGTTTCTCTGAAAAGAGTGGTGTAGAGCTTGGGTTCGAGTCTTTCTTCCATCTATTCGCTTCTTATACTCCCCCAGCCTGGAGTTGGGGTAGGGGGAATATAATGAGCGGATTAGTCGCCGGCGTTAGTCTTTTAGGGTCGCCATGTCGATGCAGAATCGGTACTTAACGTCCGACTTAAGTAGACGGTCGTAAGCCTCGTTGACTTTTTGAATCGGAATTACTTCTACATCAGAAATAATGTCGTGTTTGCCGCAGAAATTTAGCATCTCCTGGGTCTCGGCGATTCCACCGATAATTGAGCCGGACAAAGTGCGCCGTCCCATTAATAAACTAAAGGCAGACAAGGAAATTGGTTCCTCGGGTGCACCAACGAGAGTCATTGTGCCGTCGCCTTTAAGTAGATTCAGATAGGGATTTAAGTCGTGGCTCGCTGACACCGTGTCTAATATGAAATCAAAAGTTCCAGCGTGCTTTTCCATCTCAGCAGGATTTTTTGAAATGATAACTTCATTTGCGCCGAGTCTGAACGCATCCTCCTTCTTATGTTCGGATGTAGTTATTACGACAGTGTGTGCACCAAAGGCCGCCGAGAATTTAACTCCCATATGACCTAAGCCGCCTAGACCGACGACTGCCACCTTATGGTTCTTTTTCACTCCGAAGCGCTTCAGTGGGGAATATGTTGTTATGCCGGCGCAAAGCAGAGGGGCGACGCCAGATAGTTCGAGATTCTCAGGGACTTTGAGCACGAAATGTTTATCAACTACGATACTTTCGCTGTAGCCGCCGTATGTCACAGGAGCCGTGCCGTGCTTGTCTGGTGAGTTATATGTGAGTGTCATATTGTGACACATATTTTCGAGATCCTTCTTGCACTGTGGGCAATCACGATCGGAATCGACGAGGCAGCCGACTGCCGCTAAATCGCCGGGTTTAAATTTTTTCACCGAGGAACCTACTTTTGTTACGCGGCCGACTATTTCGTGACCAGGGACGCAGGGATATACTGTTGGCATAACAGCGTTCCACTCATCGCGAGCTTGGTGAAGGTCGGAGTGGCAAATGCCGCAGTACAGGATCTCAATCTGCACATCGCGATCGGTGGGAGCGCGTCTCGGGATACTATCAGAAGCGAGTGGGGCTGAGGCGCTTGCCGCGGAATATGCCTTTGCGGTGTACATGACGATATCCTCCGAATTGGTGCAGTTACGACCCTATATATAATCTTGTCCGTGAGCAAACTACAACGGCAGGCGGGCGCAGTCACCAGGGTGCGCCGGCAAATTTGTTAGGACGCTGTTATGTATGCTTATTTTTCGACTAATTAATATGCTCCGCCCGGAATCCAAGCCCTATCAAACGGGCAGGGAGCCTACGAAGAATGGGGAACCTTTTTAGAAGCTTCAACTGCCAAGGTGGCGTAAGCGAAGAGTCGTCTCCGATAACTTCTCCGATGATTTTATTTTGAACTAACACTTGGATCCGCTGAGTTGCGGCAGTAGGAAACTTGCGGCGCTGCTGGACCTTCGCCAAATCAGCTTCGCTTACATTTCCACTGAGGAGAGGTGCGTGGAGCAGGTTCGCAGCAGCTACTGCGTCTTGAATCGCCAAGTTAATCCCTACACCGCCAACTGGTGACATCGCATGTGCGGCATCTCCTATGCATAGCAGCCCTGCTCGGTGCCAGCATTTGAGACGGTCGACTGAAACAGTAAGTAACTTGATATCGTCCCAGCTGCTGAGTGTTTCGAGTCGGTTCGCCATAAAGGGAACAATCGCAGCGATGTCTCGACGAAAACTGTCTAGGCCGCGGCTTTTAATGATGTCCAAGGAGCCTTTGCGAATTACAAACCCGCATTGCCAGTAATCGCCGCGGTAGATCGCGATGAAGATGCGTCCGCGGTCGAAATGCCCCATCGGCTGATCTGGATCGGATTCGCTGCGTGGAAGTTTCATCCACAAGACGTCAATCGGAGCGCCGATATTATTGACCTTTAATTCTGCGCGCTCACGGACAATTGAGGTGCGGCCGTCCGCGCCGACCGTTAGCTGTGCGTGCACTTCAAGTGGGCCTTCCGGGGTTTCGGCTTTTACTCCGCAAATTTGCCCATTTTCATGCAGCAGGTCGACAACCTTTGACTGCATATGCAGATTAAAGCACGAATATTTTCTACCTTGTTCAGCGATGAAGTTTAGAAAGTCCCACTGCGGCATGAAGGCGATATATTTGCAGTGGGTGGGGAGATGGCTGAAGTCCGCTACTGGAATCATTTCCCCGCCAACGGAGGCGCTAATCTGCCTCGCTTCCTGGTGCGGGCGTTTAAGGAATTCCTCAAGCACTCCGAGCTCGTGCATCAGCTCAAGAGTTGATGGATGGATCGTATCGCCGCGAAAGTCTCGAAGAAAGTCAGCGTGCTTTTCTAGAACAACGACATTTGCACCTTTGCGTGCGAGCAGTAGACCGAGCATCATTCCTGCGGGTCCACCTCCCGCGATGCAGCAATCTGTTTCTATTCGTTTTAAGTCAGGCATAAATGTGTTCCAGCTGGGCAGCTGTCAGCCGCCGTGCTGAATATCACACTACTTGTTTGGGCTGGGTCTTACCAGAGACTGCCCAGGGAATTGACGACTAGCAGGACTAAAATTAGTAAGAAGAAGCCGATAAATGCTCGCGCATTACCTTGCTTGCGACGCTTTAGTTCATCTCTGCTAAGAAAGCCGGTAGAGCGGTGCTTGCCAGGTAAACCTGGGGCCGTTCCGCGTATATTTTTCCTTTTATAGCCAACTTTTCGAGCCATCGTTTACCTCCAAGGCGTTTAATGGCTTTCGCGTTTGGCCCCCGAGAAAGCGTTCCGTTGAATCCATTATAGCACCAAACGGATTCGTAAACGCTAGTGCTCTAAACTATGGGTTATCTACCTCAACCTTAGGCGCCCTAAGCCAGAGATAGCAGGCAGCGGAGATCCCTGCGGAGCTAAAAACCATGCACATTACGACAATCTGGTACCGAACGGCCAGGAGCGGCGAAACTCCGGACAAAATCTGGCCGGTCATCATGCCCGGAAGCGAAACTAAGCCGACGGCAAGGAGTGTGTTGGTTATCGGGATTAGGGCTGCGTTAAAGGCAGTATTGCGAGCCAATAAGTAATCATTAGTTCGTTCAAGT
>JAGRAN010000260.1 GCA_020434585.1 Bdellovibrionales bacterium | reverse complement strand
TACCACTTAAGCGCAAGTTCCAATGCTTCATCGAGTATTGGATCAAGTGCTGCAACCAGCTCGGACGCGACAGCCTCAACCACCAGTGGATCTTCGATTTCCGATCGGGAGTTCGTTTGGGGCTGCGCCGCAGCAAGCTTCTCCGGAGTGACTTCAGTCAAATCGATTAATACTTCGCCCATCGGGCCAATTTGTAAGTCGAGTTCGCCGGTACTAAGGAGAGCGAGAAGGTCGCGTTCGCCGATATGGGTGATGTTAATGAAGTCGGGAATGCTTACGAGTTGATCGTCGTCCATTTGCTACCTCGCTAAGCGGCTTGCGCAAAACAGCTTCATCGCCTGAGGACTGTCATTGATCAATGCAGCGGCTTGGTCGGGGTTTCCGCCGGACAGTTCCAAAGCCTGAGCTCGGGCGCTGTCTGCCAAGCTAAACATGCAGTCGGACAAGCTGTGGAATCCACTTGTTGTCGCGGTAAGCGCAACGTCAATCGAGGCGCGCTCAAATACGTCAGCGGCAGAGGCAGAGCTTGCGCCAAGCATTGAATTAATGGTTCCCCCGGTGCATTCGCTGTCAATAAGTCTCAGACTGCGCATGTCGGCCAGTTCAATTAATTTCGCAACAGAGTTTTCGACTTGACGGAGGTTGCCAGGCCAAGAGGAGCTGAATAGTGCGCTGTAAGCTTCGTTGGTCAGTCCTTCTACCGAGGAGCGCCCAGTCCTTTCCCCCTGTTTGTCGAAGCGGGCGCGGACGATTTCTCGCTCACGCAGCACTCGGGCCAAAGCAAATGCTACTCCAGCCGAAATATCGAGTCGGCGATTATGCAGCGGCATCAACGAAATCTGAAGCCTTTCAAGTCGGTAGGCAAAGTCATCGCGAAGGCTTCCGTCGGCGACGAGGTCTTGCAGCGAGCGGTTTGTAGCAAAAACAAAACGCACGTCTGCAGTATGACTGTCTGCTTCACCGACTCTCCGATAAGATTTATTTTCGATGAAGGTAATTAACTTACCTTGCAAGTCACGATCGATGCTCTGCAGCTCGTCGATAAACAGCGTACCTTGTTCAGCCTTCTTTACCAGTCCCCATTTTTCAACAGCGCCGGTATAAGCGCCGGCGACTGAGCCAAACAGTTCGGCTTGCACCAGCTCGGTAGAAGAGAAGTCGCGGGGTGTAATGCTGACGAATGGGCCCGGTCGCAGAGACAATTTGTGAATGGCTCGGGCCAAGCGAGTTTTACCTGACCCTGTTGGGCCGACAATGATCGGGTTCTCGTTAATATACATCGCGTAACGCGGCAGCCAACGCATCCAAACGTTGCGGCTTTCAGGATCGCACATTGAAGGCACCCAGCCCTGCGACCATAGCGGCGGAAGCGGGGTTTGTCCGGAAGCGCGACGCAGCATTTCTTCAATCGCGTAATCAAGACAGTCGATAAACTGCTCTTCCAGTGTCATGATTGATGGAACGCTCGGCGGGGGCGAAATTATTAAGTTGTCTATTAACTGTGAGGGCTCCTCGCTCGATTCGTCTGCAAAGAGCAGCATCCCGCCAAACGCAAGTTTTTCAGGCGTTGTTATCGCTAAGATTGTATAAATCTCTTCCTTAAAGCGCTCACGCACTTGACCAAGCAGCGTTCGCAGCCAGGCCAAATCGTCGGTAGAAGTCTTGTGCCCGATGTCGACTACGAGAACCGAGGGACGTTCGGCGAAAATAACAGAGCGGGCTTCCGCGGGATTCGAAAAACTTACGGATGGTTTAAATCTTTCAGTCACGGGATTGTCTTGACGCAGCTGAGCGGACATTCGGCGTAAAAAGTCGGCAGAACCAACTACGCATAGATGTTGAGATCCTGGTCTGCTCATCGCGCGCTTCCCGTTCCGTTAGTTTCGGCCGCAACGCGTCCGTATAGTGCCGCCCGGAGCTGTTCAACGCCTGTGCCCAATCGCGCGGCAGCAATTCGGTGATTGCCAGCAGCAGCTTCAAGTGCTTTTTTCGCGGCGAACGCCTCAGGGACAAATGGTTTGATTAGTTTGTAGCGTTCCCAGCGATCTTTCGCCTGTTTGACCGCATGTAGGATTCGCGCTTCGTCGTCAGATAGGCCTTCAGCAGCCGGAACTTCGGGAAA
>JAGRAN010000259.1 GCA_020434585.1 Bdellovibrionales bacterium | reverse complement strand
CAGAAGCTAACTTTTGTCGGCGGCGGAACGTTGCTGTTGTTTCTGGCGGTGCTGCAGTATATGACCGCCACAACTCACGCCGTTTCTGGCAAAGAGGTGATTTTTACTAGAGAGCATCCGGACGCAATGTGGAAAAACCCGGAAATGTCGTCGCTGGAGTATTATCTTTGCCGCGGCCGGGCCACAAAAAGCGGATGCAGCGGGAAAGTTTATCATCCGTTCGTGGACTGGTGGGAAGACTATGCTGACTATCTGCGCGGCGACCAGCTTCACACCTCAGTTCGCAACTTGAGGCAGACTTTCTACTCGCCGCAGCGTCCGCCAGACGAGTAGAATTTAAGGCAACATACGGAGTTAAACGGCGCATAACACTGTATGGTGCCGTAGATGTAAGGCGATTATTGGAGGAGGTTTTATAAATGTCAGTCCTTTCCAGAGGTTACGCGAAATTCAACGCTCTCTGCTCACAAGTGTACGTGTTAAGGGAAACCGTTTCTACAAAATCTGAAAAATACAGCCAGCCGATCCTGTTTGTAGTAGGAGCTGGGCTGCTCGGCCTTGGACTTTCAAATATCACCGAGGCTCAGTCGCTGGTTCTGAACGATGACCGGATCCAATGTGCTGCTCATCAGCTCCTGGCCCTGACAGAAGGGAACATGGGAGCGCTGCTTATGGTCGTTGCTGGATTGGCTACGATTATCTCGGCGGCCTTCGGTGCATTTAGAGCGGCAACTAGTTTGCTGGTAGTAGCGTGCTCAGCGTTCATTCTTCGTTCGCTGGTTCACATCTTCTTCAACCTGGGGCCGCTGCCTCCGGGATGTGCTACCATCTACAACCCGTAAGCTGGAATTAGCTAGCACCGGGTGCCGGCAGCTTTAGACAGTCGTATAACGCCTTCTCCAATACGCTTAAAGTCGCTGCGCTCTCGGTAAATAGTTCGACCTGCTTAGCTGCTTGATGAAGCAGCATTCTCAACCCAGAAACAGCAATACCACCAGCCTTGTCGCAGGCGATTGTCAGCGCAGTCTTTGGGGTAGTTGCCATGTCCAGAACGCAGCAGCTTGACGGCACCAGGCTAAGCTCAAACGGAAAATCTGCGCCTTGCGGAGCCAAATGGGAGCCGATGGGGGTTGCGTTGATAAGGACCAGTGAGCTTTCGGAGTAAACCAAGTCTTTGCACTTGTCCCAGGCAAGACTGTTAATCGAAAAATCTGAGGCAAGAGCTACTGCTCGTTCCTTGCTGCGATTGCTGACAAAGCAGTTTGCGGAACCTGCTCCGGATACGACCGCCGCGGCTGCTCGAGCCGCTCCTCCGGCGCCGAGAACAAGCACGGTTTTGCCATTAAGGGTGATCCCCGCTTCCGCGAAGGCTGCACGGATACCATAGGTGTCAGTATTGTGGCCGAACAGGCTGGAGCCGTCGTTTACCACGGTATTTATTGCCCCGATGGCCTTGGCTTCTTCGCTGCAGGTATCGACCAGGCTGACGGCAGCTTCCTTGTGCGGGATGGTCAGGCTGAGGCCGCGCATGCCAAGCTCGCGCACTGCTGAGATTACGGACGCTGTGTTCTCGGTATTTATCGCTACATAGGTGAAGGGGAGACCGGCGTGCGCGTAGGCAGCATTGTGCATCG
>JAGRAN010000258.1 GCA_020434585.1 Bdellovibrionales bacterium | reverse complement strand
GGCGGTGGTGGATTCGGGGAAACAGCGGTGCGGAGGGTGTACTATCAACCTCAATACCGGCGCGCCGCGAGGAGCGTAGCCACATGCTACTTGGACTCCTCGCGACGCTTCCCCACCCCACACAGCAAGCGGATGTGTAGCCGGAACTAGCAGAACGCAGCAACCGGATTGCGCCGGTAGCCGGTCGGACGAACACTGTGGCCGCGGCGAGTCTTACTCTTGCCTCGCCTGCGACCCTTCTTCGGCGGAGCGCTCGTCCGTCGACTGCTGCGCGAACCACTGCGAGTCGCCAGCTCCGCTTCGACCTGATGGCGCATGTCGGCCAGGTTCTCGAAGACGCGCCAGACACGACCGCTTCGACCATCAGTCTGCGCGACGACGGCCGAGTGCAGTCTGCTGCGAATCAGCTGGTCGCGCAGTCCACGGTAGACCGGCCGAAGCAGCGTGAGCAGGTAGTCGTAGTCGGGCTCCTGAGGGATGGAATCCCTAGTGAAGCCGCGAGAACGGTCCGGAACGAGCAGGCCCACCTCCATGAGGCCAAGAAGGGTGCATCGCACCGGGCTGCACGTTGACTGACTGCAGGCATGGCTTCGCGCCCATCTGTTTGCCCGCATCAGTCGATCACTTCTGGTACCCGGGAAAGGGTCGTCCTTCATGATCACTCCTCAAACGAGTTGCGGGGCATCGATCGCGTGGACCGATGGATCTGCCAGAGTTAGCAGGATCCTGCAGCCACAGCGGCTCCAGGATCCTGCCAAAATCCAGAAATGAACCTTGCGAAATTTCACACCGCTGTTTCTCGGCGCAGGCAATCTGCGCAGAGAAACAGTGTCTATGGCTTCACGGATTAAGGAGAGGAAAGAACTTGCAGAACTCTAGTCAGTGAATCAAAACGGCGCTGAATCCGCAACGCATTGATCAGCAGATTCGAGCTTAGGTGTTCATGTCGCCGACAAGCTTGAGGCCGGTCAGTGTTAGGTCGGGGATAACTTCCGTAATATACTCTGATTCTTCAGCAATCATTGAGGCCAAGCCGCCAGTCGCAACAATCTTTAAATCGCTGCCGAGCTCCTGCCTCAAGCGGTCGAGAATGCCGTCGACCAGTCCGACGTACCCAAAAACTATCCCGGACAGCATCGAGTCTGCGGTGTTTTTGCCAATCAAGACGTTGGGAGTCTTCAACTCAATACTGGAAAGTTTGGCCGCTTTCTCAAACAAAGCGTTGGACGAAATTATCAAGCCCGGAGAAATCAACCCTCCTTCGTACGCACCTTGTGGTCCAACGACATCGAACGTGGTTGCTGTACCGAAATCAACTATCACTACCGGTGCACCGTAAAGTGTTTTTGCTGCAAGAGCGTTTACGATTCTATCGGCGCCGACGCTTCGGGGATCGTCGCAGTGAATTTGCATTCCGGTTTTTACACCCGGGCCGACAATCAGCGGCTGAAGACTGCAATACTTTACAGCTAGCTTACTGAACACTCTGGTCAGAGCAGGAACGACGCAGCTGATGACAATTTGGGAAATTTGTTCGGGTTTGAAGCCGGCGGCCTGCAGTAACGTGAGAATATCTATTGCATACTCGTCGACGGTGCGGCTTACGTCGCTTTGCAGGCGAAAGCTCGCGGCAAGCTCCCCTTTCACGAACAGTCCAAGGACTACGTGAGTATTTCCGACGTCAACTGCGAGCAGCATATACCAAGACCTCTCCGCTATAGATGGTATCTTTGAGATTTTCGCCGTCCGCACTATACACTAGTAGGCCGCCGCGATCATCTATGCCTCGGACGAACCACTTCCGCTCATCCGACTCTCGCTGCACTATCAACCCGTTCATGATGGACGAAGACTGCCACTGCTCCAGCAGTTCCGCACGCTTACCTGCTGCCAGCTCGGCAAGCACCTCACCCAAATGCCGCACTACGAGGCAAAGCAGGCCAGCGACAGACACCTCACCGCCCTGCTGCTCGATCGAGGTGCCGCCCACTTCTTCAAGGGCCGCGTATTGCTTGGTATTAATGCCGACGCCGATGCTTACGACCGGACCGCCTGAACGCTCAAAGCGCTCAATTAGCACGCCGGCTAGCTTCTTGAACGCACCGTGCTCCTCAACAACAACCACATCGTTAGGCCACTTAAGTCCGCAGCCAATGCCAAGCTCCTGCAGTGCCCGGCGAATTGCCACTCCGACAATCAGCGACAAGCCTTCGAGAAGCGACTGATCGTGAGGAAAAATAACAAACGTTGCATAAAGTCCGGTATCGGCGGCAGAACTCCAAGTCCTGCCAGTCCTGCCGCGACCGGCGGACTGCTCGCGCGCAAGGACCGCAAACGGAGTGTTCGCACTAAACGATGGGAGCGAATCCGACAACGCCACTTGCCACTCGACCCCTTCGCCGTCGACAATTTTCCGCGCATCTTCCATCGTAGAATTGCTGGTATTTCGGGCAAAGACGCTCCAACCCAAGTCTTGCCCAACGCGGTCAAGCTCGCGGCCAACTACTGCAGTGAAGTCTTCAGCCATCGCTAATTACCGGAACGGTAGCGCAGCGAAATATCAGCTGCTTTAGCACTGTGGGTCAGCGCACCGATTGAAACTGCATCGATGCCCGTAGCAGCAATCGCGGCAATCGTCTTTTCGTTGATGCCGCCGGATGCTTCTAGTTCAATCTTCTTAGGCCCCTGCTCGCCACGGACATATAACACCGAACCGCGAAGAGCATCGAGGCTCATGTTATCAAGTAAGATGCTGTCTGGATGAGCGGCTACAGCTTGTTCAAGTTCTGCTTGAGAACGAACTTCGACCTGAACTTTCAGACCGTCTGGATTGTTTCGCTTGCACTGTTCGACCGCCAAGCGCACATCTCCGCCAAAAGCATCGATGTGATTATTCTTAATTAAAAAGGCATCGTAGAGCCCAAGACGGTGATTGGTGCCGCCGCCGGTAAAGACTGCATATTTCTCTAAGCTGCGCCAGCCGGGAGTGGTCTTGCGGGTATCGAGAATTT
>JAGRAN010000257.1 GCA_020434585.1 Bdellovibrionales bacterium | reverse complement strand
TAAACCTAACACCGGGAGCGCAGTATCATGTTGACGCGAGTGCATTGCTTTCACCGGGAATGTCCGGAGCGGCCAAGATCGTTAGTTCTACAACGGACGGTCTTATTGCCCAAAGCATGTTCTATTTTAGAAACAGCGCTGGAAGCATCGAAGGAATGTACGGCTCGCAGTCGATTAGCGCCAACAGCGGTGTTAAGACCAGCTCCTGGAATTTGTTCCTTAACATGCAAAACTGGCTGCGCGTCTTCAATACAACCAATACTGCACAAAGTGTTACGGTCACTACGTTCCTTAACGGAGCGAGTGCGCAGCATACAGTCAGTCTGCCCCCAAAGACAGGAACAGACATCGGGCTGCATAACGCTCCATTTAACACAACTCCGAACTCTTTCGGCTTGATGACGGTGAGCGGCAATGGTTTGTCGACGGAGATGCTCCGCCTGAAGAACACAGGTTCAGGGGGAGTGGATTTTATCTTCCCGCTGGCTGTTCGCTAGGCCAGAGAAAACCGCCGCGCAACTATTGGTCTGCCAGGCACTGTAACAAATAGAGCAAACAGTTTTCAGCTGTGGGCTTCTTAGAGTCCGCTGACTGTAGGCAAGCCTGTTTTCTTACTTGTACTGTTTGTGTCTTCGATATAGAGAGGCAGTTTGAACCGGAGCAGCTTTGTTCTTCAGCGGTGGCCAAACACTTAGGCTGATTACTTGCAGCACTTTGACACTCTTGAAACTGGGACATGCAGGTATTTTGAGCTGACGGTGCAGCTTCTGCGAGCGCTTGCGCCAAAGCATCGGAGTGCGTAAGGCAGGCCGCCAAAATTAAAGTCAGTGTACCAAGCAGTTTGTTTGTCATCGCGAGTTTCCTCCGGCAAATTTGCAGCGAGATTTTGACAAGTCTGCAGCGCCTTTGCAAACTTTCAGTAGGAAAAAGTTGCTCCGGTGACCTTAAGCTGCTCGAAGGCGCTAAGCCGGTCCTGGGAAATCAGTTGTATTTTTTGAAGGTTAGCGCGCCGCCTCTGTCTAATCGCCGTGTATATGCTTGGTCTCGATTAACCAATCGACTTCACCTCGAACGAAGCCGTCTAGCCCCATAGTCACCCGGTAGAACTCCCTGCGAAAAACCTTGTGCTCAACGGCTAGGAGGCTGTAGCTCAGGGAAACTGGGCGAAAGGGATCGAGCATTTTTCGGTATTCAACAAATTGTCGGCTAACGATCCAGTCCGCCCAATGTTCGCGATACCACTCCAAATTGACGCCAAGGGGAAACATCCCATCAGCAATTGCTTGGGCAATTGCACAATTCATTCCTTCGATAATTGCCTCGTTGATCTGATTAGCAGAAACATGTCCCAAAGCATCGACGGTACGTTGATACTTGGGAAAGATGAAGCTTACTTCGAAAACCCCATCGCGAAGTGTTTTGACTTCACGTGCTAAGATACAGTTGTCTTTAAACAGTCCGCCGAGGGCGTACTCGACCATGCCGTCCCGAGCGCTATACGGCAAAGTGTTAATTCCGTTGAATATACTGCGCGCAATCATGGGTAGCGTCTCCTCGTTACGCACCCAACCCCACATACAAGCTTACGGCAAAACTTGCGTTAATCTAGGGAATAAAGATTTTTTAACGAAAATTAAGGGAAAAGATTACGGGCAAACGTCCAGGCGAGAGGCGATAAACGGGTAACGAAGTGACGTTTCCGTCAATGGCGGTATTTCATTGGGCTGCGAATGCAGAGGTGATTGCCGACTCGGCGCTCAAGTCCGCCACTCGGTTGATTGAGACGTTTGGTCTGTCCGTTTTCGTCCCGAATTACCATTGCAGTACTTCCGCCGCCGTCCATATTCAAGCCGTTGTACGCCCCGGCGCGCGCAAGAATAGTCGCGGTTTCCGCTAGTGTCGCCCCGTCACTGTAACCAGGAAGACGGCCGTCAATTACCAACATGTAAAGGGTTCCGCCTTGCTTACTGAGGCCAACAGCAGTGCGCGGATGGCGCTTATCGCTGCTGGGAAGCACCCGCGCTTGATCGAGGATAATATGGTAACCGGCAAGGGCGTTGCGAATTCCGGTCGTATTAAAAGGTGGTTTTGCGATGAGTCCGCGCTGCTGAGAAGGGAAGAGGATCGCGTCAAACTTGTTTGGTTCAGAGTACTTTTCACCGCTAGAAATTGCTAAACCAAGAATATCAACCGGGTCGCCTTTTGCGCTTGGAAGCGGCTTGAAGACTGATCCGTTGATTGCCGCGGCACAATTAAAGTCGTTGAATGCCTCAGTAGTGTTGCGGGCCGCTGCGTCTTTGGGTTCGGCTCCGTTTCCGGGAGTGACGAAGACAGTGATTTCAGGTAGCGAAATTTCCACTCGCAGGAGATAGCCCACTAGGCGAGGTGATTTTCGCTCTATGCGCTTGAGCGCGATGCCGTGCGAAATGTCCTGCCAGCTTTGGTAGGTAACTGGAGTGGGGGACTCGCCGTCCGCAGCCGCTGCCGCAGGCAGTAGCAGCCCGAGAGCCAGCAGTGCAGCGAGTCTTCTCATTACCTGGACCCGCTGCTCCTACTGGTCGTAGCGATAGAAGCCGCGTCCGGCTTTCTTCCCAAGCCAGCCGGCCTCGACGTATTTTACCAGAAGCGGGCATGGGCGGTATTTTGAGTCGCCGAATTCTCGGTGAAAAATTTGAGCGATGTATAGGCAAGTATCCAGGCCCACGAAGTCTGCGAGCGTCAGCGGACCCATCGGGTGATTGGTGCCCAGCATCATCGCGGCGTCAATGTCTTCAGGAGTTGCGATGCCTTCCTGCAGTACGAAGCAGGCTTCGTTAAGCATTGGAATTAAGATGCGGTTAACGACGAAACCGGGGTAGTCAAACTTGGCAGTTACAGGAGTCTTGTCGAGTTTTAAGGTTAGATCGCGAATGACTTCATAGGTTGCGTCGCTTGTTTGCAATCCGCGAATCAGTTCGATCAACTTCATTACGGGCACAGGATTCATGAAGTGCATGCCCACTACTTGATCGGGACGTTTGGTTCCAGCGGCAAGTTTTGTGATTGAAATTGAAGAGGTATTCGTTGCAAAGAGCGTTTCAGGTTTGCAAATCTCGTCGAGCTTGCCGAGCAGTTTGAGCTTTATCGCTTCATTCTCGATGATCGCCTCAACGACAATGTCAGCGGACGCTAGATCTTCCAAGGCTGAAGCAGCTTTGATTTTGCCTAACGCGGCGTCTGCGTCTGATTGAGTAATAGCCTCTTTCTCGACTGCTCGGGCCAGGCGTTTGGCAATGCCTTGCATGGCACGCTCTACTGCTTCAGCAGATTGGTCATGCAATAGAGTGGAATACCCAGCGGCTCCCATTACCTGCGCAATGCCTGCTCCCATTTGCCCTGCGCCGATGACTGCAATGCTCGAGACATCGTTTAAGCTGCTAATTCCTGTACCCATATCTACGCTCCAATCCTTAATTCCTGCGCGACAATGAACGCGCCATGACGGTTTAAAAAGATCTAAACTCCTGCCGCGTGACGGTGTTCGCGGGGAGGAGTTTCTTCGGCAGTCGGCGCGAGCTGCACTTCAGTTTGCCCTTCAACTTCTATGTTAGCGGCGATTAGGCCCCCGACTGCACTAACTGCAGTTACGGCCAAAATCCACACAGCCCCAAATGCAACCGCGGTTTCCTGCGGAACGCCCACCGGGACAAAGAGGAAGATGTACATTGCTTCACGAATTCCAAGGCCGTTAACGCTAAGCGGAAGCGAGCTGGCGATATTTACAAGAGGAACAGTGGCAAACAGATAGGCTATCGTCAGCGGCGCACCGAAAGCCTTCGCCAGCATAATATGCATTGAGATTTGAATGCAGTGAAATACAAGCGAGATTGCAGTAACCAAAAGTACGGGGCCTCGCTTGCGCGGAAAGGCCAAGGCAACTCGTCTGGCGGCGGCACCAAATTGATGATCTTCTGGGAAAATACGCGTTAGAATCTTTGGTCCAATCAGCCAGCCCAATGCCACGAAGAGTGCTACGGCTGCCGCCCCAAGAACGCCAACCATGCCAAGGACATCAGGCGTTTCGTACAAAATTGCCACGGCTCCAATCGAAGCCAGCACAGCAAGTCCATGCAAGCGATCTGCTACAACTGTTGCAAGAGATGCGGCGCGCAGGCCGGCAGGTGGTTTGATTGCTAAGCTGCGAGCGACGTCGCCGCCGACCGTTCCAAGTCCAAAGGTATTTACGAACATGCCAACGAAATATGCGCGCAGGATTTCACGATACGATCGAACTAGGCCGATTTCTCGTGTCAGAACGCTCCACTTGAATGCACTTAAAATCTGCCCCAAAGTGTAGAGGGCAGCGAACGCTAGCGCCGTAGCTATAGAGATCGAGGAAAGCGTGCGCCACAAAACAGAGACGTCGACGGTGCTGTAGATGATCAGCACCAGCAAAGCGCTTACGGCAAGGCGCACAACGGCCTTCAATTTAGAACGCTTGGCGTCAGGTCGAGCGTCTTGCATGTTGCTTGGTTCTACTGTCATTTCCCAACTATTGTGCGCTGTCTCGATAAACTAGGTAAGATAGTCAGAAAAGCGCGGTTGCACTATAGCAGCTTTGGGAGAATTCTGACAGTGCTTAGGGGGTATATTAACGCTTAGCTATGTGGCGGAAATAATTTAATTTATTAAGGCCACGTTTACAGCGAATAGTCTCCCGGTAGGCCAAACTGATGCTGCTCAAGAGCATTATCGCTGGAGCGGCGGATAAACCACTCACCCGTGTGCGGTCGGTAAACGGTAA
>JAGRAN010000256.1 GCA_020434585.1 Bdellovibrionales bacterium | reverse complement strand
TGTGCCATCGCCGCCAAGAACAACAACTATGTCAGCCCCGGCAGCAACCTTCTCACGATCGACGATGGCGGCAGATCCGAGTTCGGCATCGGTTAACTCCGAGGCAATATCGCTTCCTACTACCGAATTGATATTTCTCTCCCGCAGCCAAGCCAGCAGCTGTACTACTAAATCTCGCGCACTCTCAATGCGCGGCTTGGCAACAACTCCAACAATTAAAGCTTGTGTTGAGGATTTACTCATTGCAGACGTTCGGGCACGCGGAAATCTTCTCCCGCCACAGTGGAAGTCAACATTCCAGGCACTGATGTGACAGCATCGTATACCGTCAAGTATCCCTCTCTTGGCTCTTCAGGCAGAAGGTCCGTCACATAGAGCGGATCCTGGCCGAACATGGCTAATCCGGCATTGCCGACTAGATAAATAGCATAGGGCGGAAACAATACTACAGCACCAACGTTAAGTATCGTTTTGCCGAGCCCATCACCGTAAAGCCAATTCGACCCGGCTGTTTCAAGCTGATCGCCAAGTTCGTCCATTTGCGGAGGCTTCTCCTTCCCGGTAGCCAAATCGGGAATTGACGGGGGATTTAGCATTCCGAGCTCGTTAATGCCCGCATAGTCGACCGGACGAGCGCTGTCGTTGCTCGAGCTAGAACAGCCGAGCAAAAAACTGTAGATAAAAAGCACAAGTACAAGGTATTTCAACGACAAGCACCAAAAAAAGGATTGCTGCAGCACTCTTACTATAATTGATTTAAAGTAAGCTAAAAAGGAAAATCCTCCCCATGGTTCGTCAAAAATTGCTAGTCCTGCTGCTTGCCTTCGCTCTGACCGCTTGCGCAAAAAAAACCACACTGCAAGGAACAGTCGACAAAGTGCTGCGCCTTAAGGAAAGGGTGATTCTTGCTGGAGACGGAGGAGATCCTGACAGGCGCACCTTTAGAACACTCCTCGAGAATGCGTCTTTTAGCTCCAACATAACGACGTTAGTACTGCTCGGCGATAATGTTTATCCTGACGGAATTCCAGAATCGGAAGACAGCGAGGAGGAACAGCGGTTCAACGATCAGCTAAAACAAATCAAACAAACCAAAGCGTCATTACTGATCGTACCTGGAAATCACGACTGGGGTCCAAGGGACGCTGGACTGACGCGCCTGAAAAAACAGCACAGTGCTGTCAAAGGCTGGTTCGGCAGGAACATTATGCTGCCCGAGGCTGGCTGTCCTGGCCCGGCGGTGCGCGATATTGAAGAATCATTTGTCCTTGTTGCGATCGACTCTGAGGCAATTCTAAGGCAGGAACGCTATCCGGAATATTGCGCCAATAAGACACTCGAGGAAGTTGCACACGCGATCGAGCAAATCGGACCCAAAAAGAATATAATTTTTTTAAGTCACCATCCATTAGTCTCTTTCGGACCGAACTCCAAACTCACCGACCACTGTCCAATGCGTATGAGCTGCCCGCGCTACCAAGAAATGATTCGAGCGCTTTCGGCTGCACTTAGCAAGAACCCTCCTCTGCTGTGCGCGGCCGGTCATGACCATACGCTGCAGATCATCAAAGGAGACAGTGCTTGCCGAAACTACATTGTTTCTGGCGCGCTCGGAGAGCTGCATCAAATTGACGATAATGAGCGGCTGCGCGCCTCTAGCGATCGCAATGGGTTCCTCTTGCTGGAAAAATACAAGCGCGGAAAAATTCAGCTCTCCATCATCGATACGAGCGCAGACAATCTTGAAGGTGAGGCTTTTACCGCGTTTGACCTTAACTAAGTTGGATAAGCCATCAGCTCTCTGCTAATTACGTTTTAAGCTGCTCGATGGCAGAGCAAATAAATGTCCATTGGAGATGCATTTGATCCTCAATTGGCATCGGCAGCAATCCGAGCTTTTCCGCCTCCACCGAAACTAATTCCGGACGCTCGCCTTGTTCCAAGCGGTCTTTCCACCGAACTATTCGACTCCGCCACTCCTCAGCAGCAGGATCTGGAGGTCCTAAATCTTTACCTACGTCCGGCAGTATAAACAGCGGCATTTCCGAAACTATCGTAAGCGTATCCCGACCAAGCTTTCGCACATATTCCATCGAACTCGGTCTGAACTTTGCCGCAGTTTCTTCATCTCCCTGCTCCTTAAAATACGTTTGCATCGCCCGATGATTAGGCCTGGTGCAGAATCCCTTGGATATTCGCTGAAATCCCTTTTCGCCGTGTCGCTCAACATCGTGCAGTTTGTAGCCCAAGCGTTCAACTGCCTCAGAGCAGCGCTGACGAATCACCCCACAGCGTCCGCTCCACTCACTGTCGATTAAAAACCATGGTCCTGCGGCAAACCCCATTCCGTGCAAGGAGGCGTGAAAGTCAAATCCGCCGCTTTTCTGCCACCAATTGGCAATTGCGACATTTTCAGGACGCGCGGTGGAATCGTCGGGACTGCGGGGGAAACCAAACTCCATGTCGTCGCCTGGGAGCTCACGACGCGTGTCCCGCAAGTACAACCCAAGGTCGCACTTATCCTTTAATTCCTTCTGCCAAGAGTGATTGTTCTCTCGACCATCAGGATTACTGTGGGGAACAATCCACCACGAATATTCATTCAACAAGGGATCAGAATCAGGAAGCGTAGAAAGATACGCGGTAAGTAGGCCTAAAAATCGCGGTCCAACAGGTTCATCCGCATGGTTCCCTGCTATTAAGCTAAGGTTCAGCTTCCCCGCTCCAAATTTAAAACCTTGAATAGGGCGGCCCTGCCTAGATTTACCAATACTCTGGCCTCCGCAGAGCTCCGAAGCTTTCGCTGTTTTTATCTCGAAAAATCGTTCGTACATTAATTTTTTTGAGAAAGATTGCTTTGGGACTACTCTATTAAAAAATATCGAGTGTCAAAATACATCGCACTCATTAAATCAGATTCGGACAGATTCAGTCCAAGGCCGCCTTCAGATCGAAACTCTAACATTCTTAAAGCTCCAAATGACAAATTCTGGCGCTTTCTGTGACGCATGTTTTCTGCAAAATTTTCTACAGCGTCCACCAGGCAACGGCGATAGCGCTAATAAGGCTGGTACACCATAGGAAACCTCACACACACACATGCGCTGCCGATAAGCACCATGCGCACCGCTTCTCGGCAGCGTGTTCTTTTCAAGGACGACGCCAGGAAACATTTGTCCGAGCCGAAGAAGCCCTAAAAGTTTAGGCACTTTCATAAGATTCATAAGAGTAGAGAAGTAGGCAAAATGAAAAACCGCACCACAATCGCCGTGTTTCTCGTCGCATTATTGGCTTGCTCTAGCACCCCGGACGCGCTCGCCAACAACTGGAAGCATGAGAAATCCCATAATTTAAAGAAGATATTTAGCAACGATAGCTTCGGGTCGCTTAGTAACGACGACAATAACAAATTGGAAGTTAAGAAGGTTATTACCGACCGCGAAGCTGGAGTCCTGCACATCTACGGCAGCAACTTCAGCGACAAGAAGGGGAAAAAAGAACTAAACGTTTCATTAGGGGACGAAGCACTTGAACTACTGTCGAATGACGGTTCGCACGCGCAGGCCTCCCTCCCTACAGAGATTCTAACTGGAAGCTATTTGCTTAAGGTTGAACTCGG
>JAGRAN010000255.1 GCA_020434585.1 Bdellovibrionales bacterium | reverse complement strand
TGGCACAGGATCGCCTGCTTAAACTTTTCGGAGCGGAGCGCTGCAACGTGCAGCCGCATTCGGGTGCTTCGGCGAACCTTGCCGTATACATGGCGTTTATCAAGCCCGGCGACACGGTTCTTGGCTTAAAGCTCGACCACGGCGGTCACTTGACTCACGGCAGTCCGGTTAACTTCTCTGGTCAGCTTTATAACTTCGTTGGATACGAAGTTAATCCTGAAACCAATTTGATCGACGAAGACCTAGTTCGTGAGCTTGCGCTTAAGCATAAGCCGAAGATGATCACTTGCGGGGCGACTGCGTATTCGCGAAAAATTGATTGGGAGATGTTTCGCCGAGTGGCTGATGAAGTCGGTGCGTATGTGTTTGCGGATATCGCACACTACGCGGGTCTTATTGCCGCGGGCGAGTATCCCAGCCCGATTCCGCATGCAGATGTAGTTTCGACCACGACCCACAAGACTTTGCGGGGTCCGCGCGGCGGTGTAATCATGTGCAAGGCTGACTACGCGAAGGCAATTAACCGTGCCGTGTTTCCCGGTGGGCAGGGTGGTCCGCTGATGCATCAAATTGCAGCTAAGGCAGTAGCGTTTAAGGAAGCACTGCAACCGTCGTTCAAGGATTACGCCCGCTCAGTTATTTCGAATGCTCGCGCGCTTTCTGCTGCTTTAATTGAAGAAGGTTTCGCAATTTTAACCGGCGGCACTGATTCTCACGTAATGCAGATTGATTTGCGCGGGACAGACATTACCGGCAAAGAAGCAGAGGAAGTGTTCGGCAAGGTTGGAATAACTTGTAACAAGAACACCGTCCCGTACGATCCGCAGCCGTTCAGTGTCACTAGCGGTGTTCGCCTAGGTACCCCGGCAATAACCAGCCGCGGGATGGCTGCTAAAGAAATGTCTTCAATTGCAAATTTCATGTCGCGAGCTATTGCCAGCCGCGGCGACGATCAAAAACTCAACGCTATCAGGCAAGAGGTGCGGGATCTTTGCAAGCAGTTCCCGCTATATCCTCATCGGCTTAACCGTTAGTAGTTTGCCCTAGGGGGCAGGGGGCTTCGATGAAGTGTCCAAGGTGCGGCTCCTCAAAAACTCGCGTTGTTGATTCGCGTGAAGGCGGCGATGGCCGCAGTGTTCGCCGTCGGCGCGAATGCGAACAGTGTGTCTTTCGATTTACTACGTTTGAACGCATCGAAGAGGTGATGCCGATGGTCGTCAAGAAGGGCGGCCAGCGAGAGGCATTTGACCGCTATAAGGTCCTTAGCGGCCTTAAAAAAGCCTGCGAAAAACGGCCAGTCAGCGTGCATGATATGGAAGCCGTGGTGCAGATGATAGAATCTAAGCTGCTGGAAACCGGTGAGAAGGAAGTATCAAGCGAGGCGATTGGCGAGCTGTTGATCGAGCAGCTACAGAATTTGGACCCGGTGGCGTATGTAAGGTTTGCATCGGTCTACCGTGAATTTTCTGACGTCAGTGAATTTATGGAGACGCTGCGAGCTTTTCTATCAACGTCGGATACAGTGCCTGCCCCCAAGCCGGGCCCAGCGCAGCAGCAGCCAATTCCACTTAGCAGCGCAAAGCGGAGTAAGTGAACGGGCTGAATCTCAAGGTGTAGTAGGATGTCAGCAACAATTCATTCAGACACTTCCCTCATGGATCGCGCTCTCGCGCTGGCAAGAAGAGGCAGCGGGTTTACCGCGCCGAACCCGCTTGTAGGAGCAGTTGTTGCAAGAGACGGAGAAATTTTAGGCTCAGGTTGGCACCGCAAGGCGGGCGAGGCCCATGCCGAGATCGAAGCTTTGCGCGCGGCCGGCGAGAAAGCGAAAGGCGCAACTTTGTATGTAACTCTCGAACCATGCAACCACTTCGGCCGCACCCCGCCCTGCACCAATGCAATCGTTGAATCGGGTATTACCAAAGTTTTTGTTGCGATGCGCGATCCGAACCCCAAGGTAAAAGGGGGCGGTATTGCGGCGCTGCGCGAACGAGGCGTTGAAGTAGATCTCGGCCTGCTTGGCGAACGCGCAATTGAGATGAATCGGGGATGGATTCACTGGGCAATGACCGGACGTCCATTTGTGCTGCTCAAGCTTGCAGCTTCGCTTGACGGCAAGGTTGCTGCGTCGTCGGGAGAATCTAAATGGATTTCTTCACTAGCTGCTCGGGCTCACGTACAACGGCTGCGTCGTCATGTGCATGCGGTGCTGGTGGGTTCGGGGACTGTGGCGAACGACAATCCGCGCTTGACTAACCGCACCGGTAAAGGCCCGCAGCCGCTTCGAGTGATTGTCGACAGCACGCTGCGAACTGACATCAATGCCAATGTGTATCGACCTTTGGGCTTGGGAGAGCGGGGCCGTTCTCCGATTTGCTTAATTGCAACAACATCGCGTGCGAGCTATCAGCGCCGCAGAGATCTAGAACTCGCCGGTGTGGAGATCGTTTCGATAGAGGGGGATGACGGAGAGGTCGATCTCGCCGGTCTGGTGGATCATCTGGGGCAGCTTGGAATTCACTCGGTGATGTGTGAGGGCGGTGCTCGTCTGGCCGCCGGACTGCTGCAAAAGGGCCTTGTGAATCGCTTTATGCTATACCAGGGGCCAGTGTTGTTGGGGACCCGAGGCTTAAGCTGGTTTAACGGCAGCGAAATCGAGGCGATGCGCGATGCCCCCCGACTCGAACTTATGCGCAGCAGAACGGTCGGACCGGACAATATGCTGTTGTGTCGGGTTAAAGAACCCGATGTAGGAATGCTTCTGCGCGAGGCGGATTGAGGAAGTCCAGGTGTTTGCAGGAATTGTAGAGAATATCGGAACGGTAGTTGAGGTCAGCGCAGCCGTTGACGGAAGCGAGTTGGTCCTCGAATCTCCTATTTTCGGCGAAACTGCCCAGGGCGACTCGATTGCGGTTTGCGGAGTTTGTTTAACAGCGGTTAATCCAGGTGACAGCCGTGCGTCCTTTCACGCGGCGAGCGAGACTCTGCGCCGCACTACCCTTGGCGAGCTTCAAGCTGGTGACAGAGTGAATCTCGAGCGCTCCCTGAGGGTTGGTGAGCGAATCGACGGACATTTTGTTTTTGGACATGTGGACAGTACTTCGCAGGTCCTGAGCTTGAGCACGGAGGGTGAGACAAAGAAATTTGTTTTTTCGCTGCCGAGGCAAATTGCTCCGCTTATTGCGCCGAAAGGATCCGTGTCTGTTTCCGGAGTTAGTCTGACCGTTGGCGAGGTTAGCGAAGATAGTTTTTCTGTATATGTAGTGCCCTATACGTTTAAGCACACTACGTTTGCCCAGCTCGCTCCGGGAGCGCGAGTAAATCTTGAAGCTGATATGCTTGCCCGTTACGTTGCGCGAAGTATTGGCTTTAGCGAATCGGGGGTAAAGAATGGCTCTTAAGGTAGTTCCTGTAGAGGAAGTGCTCGAGGACGTTGTCGCGGGTCGGCCGGTCGTTATTGTAGATGACGCCGACCGCGAGAACGAGGGCG
>JAGRAN010000254.1 GCA_020434585.1 Bdellovibrionales bacterium | reverse complement strand
TTGTGCTTCGGGGTTCTGCTGCAAATCACATATACGACGCCGCGGCGCTTAACAACGCGGCAGTAGTCACACATTTTTTTTACTGATGCTCGAACTTTCATCGTTCTATCTCCTTCAAATCTCTTCCTACGGCCTGCTTAATACATAAGGGCCACTCTCTGTAATCGCGACAGAGTGCTCGAAGTGGGCCGACAAACTTCCGTCCCGCGTCACGGCCGACCAGCCGTCTTCAAGCACCTTAGCTTCATACGCCCCGGCAGTGACCATTGGCTCAATTGCCAACACCATCCCCGAGCGCAGAACTCGACCCATTCCGGGCGAGCCAAAATTCGGCACATGCGGCGGCTCGTGCATCGAACGGCCAATCCCATGCCCAACAAACTCTCGAACGACGCCGAAGCCATTTGCTTCAACGCGCTTCTGCACAGCATGCGAAATGTCGCCGATTCGGTTACCCGGACGGCACTGTTCAATCGCATCCTCAAGCGCCTGTTCTGTTACATCGAGCAGACGCTGCGCTTCCTCGCTAATCGCTCCTACTGCGACAGTCTTTGCCGCATCACCGTAGAAGCCGTTCAAGCAGCATCCGTAGTCGATGCTGATAATATCTCCTTCCTTCATCGGGACATCGTTCGGGATTCCGTGAACAATGACCTCGTTGACCGACGCACAAATCACGCCGGGAAAAGGAGCCACACTGGGCGAAGAGGCTGGATAATTTAAAAACGCGGCCTCCGCGCCTGCTTCCTTGGTAATTTCTATCGCCCGAGCGTTCAGCTGTGCTGTAGTAACTCCCGGGGCGACCATCTGCTCAAGCTCTCCTAGTACCCGATGGACTAAAAGATCCGCCTGGCGCATTATTTCGATTTCCGCTTCTGTCTTAAGCTCAATCGACATTGTAATTACGCCACAGCCTGCTTGAGTCTTCCGTAAACCTCTTCAATCGATCCCGCGCCGCTGATTGTAGTCAGCAGTCCACGTTCTTCGTAAAACGAAATTAGTGGTGCAGTTTGCTTCTGATAAACACGCAGGCGCTCGCGCTGCACATCGTCAGAATCGTCCGCTCGATTCTCTGCAGAACGACGATTGGCAAGACGCGCCTCGACGTCTTCCATCGTCACTTCAAAGAGAACAACCGTAACTTCTGCACTTCCAAGCATAGCTCCAAGCGCTTCGGCCTGAGGAACTGTCCTTGGAAATCCGTCTAAAATATAACCCTTCTCACAGTCCGGCTTCTTAATCCGTTCAGCGATCAGCGCAACAATCAAATCATCCGGCACAAGCTGGCCTGACTCCATAATCGAGCCAACCTTCTTGCCTAGCTCTGTGCCTTCGGCAACCGCTGCTCGCAGCATCTCGCCCGTGCTGATATGAGCCAGCTCTAATTCCTCACACAACAGCTTGGCTTGCGTGCCTTTGCCTGCGCCAGGAGCGCCTAAGAAAATCAGCCTCTGCACTAGCGCTACCTCTGAATCAGCCGTCCGCGCACTGCAGTCGCACGAGACTGACCGCGAATCTTGCCCGGACTTTTGTTCATAAAGCCTTCGTAATTGCGAGCTACAACGTGCGACTCAAGTTGTGCAGCCGTATCAAGAACGACACCAACTACAATCAGCACCGCAGTCCCACCAAAAAAGTAGCTAAACGAACCAGCACCGAGCCGTCGATAGACCATATCCGGAACCAGACAGATGATAACGACGTAAATCGAGCCCCAGAACGTCAGCCGCGTGAGGACATCGTTGATAAACTCAGCAGTCTCCTTGCCGGGTCGTCGTGTCGGAATAAATCCGCCCTGCTTCTTGAGATTTTCAGCAACTTTCTCCGGATCCA
>JAGRAN010000253.1:602-4584 GCA_020434585.1 Bdellovibrionales bacterium | reverse complement strand
TTCTACTTAGCTCGCTCGAACTTTCACTAAGTCCGGCCTTAAGTAAAGCTTCTGCTTCGCTCAGTGCTAAAGAAAAGCGATCGAGCAGTTTCTTATACTCCGGGTTTTTTAACCTTGTGCTGCTGCTCTGCGTTTGCTTCGGGTTAAATTTGGGGTCCCGATTGTCACCGAACGTAATCGGAATCGACGCTGTGCAGCCCCACGGCGCAGTCGCCGCGCTTGAGAAAGAACTGAACTCAGACTCAGATAGTCCAAAAGTTTTTCATTCTCCGGATTGGGGCGGCTATCTTTCTTTTTTACTTTGGCCGCAGCTAAAAACCTACGTTGACGATCGAAACGTACTTAACGGTCGCGAATACTACGAGCGATTCTTCACGCTCTCGCTAGGCAAACCTGGCTGGAGCCAACTGCTCCAGCAAGAGAATTTTGACTTTGCGCTGCTTAGGCCGCAGATGCCGCTGAATGTTTTGCTTTCAGCTCGAAAAGATTGGGAGCAAATTTATCAGGACGAAGACGCGGTGCTATACAAGAAAATTTCAGGCGAGGCGGCTACTGACCCATCTCGGTGAGGATTTGGATTAGTTCTTCTTCTTCGACCGCCATGCGTTCTTCTTCGGCTTCGAGTTCACCGTTCGGGTCAAAGACGACAGTTTGGGGAGGTTCGTTGCTTAGTTCGACCTCTTCCTTTTCAGGTGCGGGAGGTTCCACTTCACCGTCGGGCTGAGGTGGTTCAGGCTCCGCGAGCTCAGCTTCTTCTGCATCTTCCATTTCTAAATTTCCGCGGCGGGCCGTCGGGGCGGTGGGACTCTCGCCGCGCATGGCTTTCATTTGTTCAGATAACTTTTCGAAATAAAGATTGCGCTGCTCGGTTTGTCGGTCTTGAATTTCCTTTTGCTGGATTGCGCTGAGTGTGCCGCCGAATGGATTTTTTCTTGAATTCATCCAGTAGCCGCCCGAGCTGTTTTCGGCACCTGCTGTTTGCTGCTCCTGCTGCTTCTTGAGCAGGTCGGCGTAGGGGTTTGGTGCTGTAGTTTGATTAAATTTGACTGGTGGCGCGTTTACTTCGGGGTCGGGGTTTTCGATTTCAACGTATGGGGCCTGAGCTTTCGGGCTTTCGGGCTCGCTGAAGTAAGCCAGGAGTTCGTCAATCGACTCGGTAATTGAAGATTTGCGGTAGCCGGCCACGAATGCCAGGAAGGCGATCATGCAGATTGTCAGCGCTGTTTTTCGATTACTCACGGACTGGTTTACTCTTTGCTCGGCATCTGTGAATATTCTAACGCATATTCTAAGCCGTGGACAGAGATACGACGTAAGGAGCCTCATGCCGCTTAGTTTACCTCCCAGTGCAGTTAGTTATCCGGATTGGTTAAGTGAACTAGTCCCGTGGACAGAGATCTTGAAGGACAGCGGGGCGCGTATGGCCCTGGTGCATAAACTGGCATTGGCCAACGTTGAGCACGGCGGAGGTCCCTTTGCGGCACTTGTTTGCACCGCGTCCGGCCAGGTGGTCTCCGTGGGGACAAACAGAGTCGTGCCGAACGCCGACTCAACCGCTCATGCTGAAATAGTCGCTATCAGAAATGCGCAGCAAGAGTGCGCGACTCACGACCTTTCAGCCAGAGGACTCCCAGCGCTAGAACTGTATGCAAGCTGCAGCCCATGCATTCAGTGTTTTGGTGCAGTCTGGTGGAGCGGCATTAAGGCGGTATATGCGTCAGCCGCGAAGGAAGATGCGGAGAGCGTCGGTTTCGACGAGGGGCCGGTCAGCCCAGAGCTCTGGGCTGAGATGAAGCGTCATCGCGGAGTAACATACGTTCCGAATGTTTCATGCGGCGAGGAAGCTCATCTGCCATTTAAGCTTTTTGCCAAAAGTGGAGTTATGTATTGATGGCTGGAGTTCAGCTATGCAGTCAGGCCGAGCTTCCGGGGAGCGCTGCGCCTGACTATCTTGATCAGTTCCCGAATTGGCTCGACGCAGGGCTGATTCGGGGTGCGCGTGCGGCTGCGCAGGAGAAGATTCGATTGCCGTTTTGGCAGCCTCACCGAGAGGTGATTAGTTCGCTGCCGCAGCTTTCACCTCTGGTCGATTTAAGTGCTCATGAAGTAACTGTTGGTCGAAGTGAGGATTTAAATGCTGGGCAGCTTGAGCAGCTGCGCGAAGCAATTGAACTGCTGATTCCTTGGCGTAAAGGGCCGTGGAATCTATTTGGTGAAAAGATCGATTCAGAGTGGCGCAGTGACTTGAAGTGGGACCGCGTTGCACCGCTGCTTGGGTCGCTTGAGAATCGGAAAGTGGCGGATATTGGCTGCGGCAACGGCTACTATATGTTTCGCCTCGCGTCACTCGGACCATCGCTGGTCCTCGGAATGGATCCCTCCGATAGATTTTTTTATCAATTTCAATTTGTTCAGCATTTTGCGCAAACTAGTTGCCTGTATTTTGAGCCATTCGGAGTTGAGCACGCCACGCTTTATCCAAACTTCTTTGACGCAGTGCTGTGTATGGGGGTGATTTATCACCGAGCTGACCCGCTTGGGATGCTGCGCGATTTGCATCAGTGTATGATGCCGGACGGTGAATTGATTTTAGAAAGTCAGGCGATACCCGGCGATGATGATATCGCCTTGTTCCCGCGGGAGCGCTACGCCAAAGCGCGTAACGTATATTTCGTTCCGACAGCAAATTGTCTGCTCAACATGGTTAGGCGCGCCGGCTTTGTAAATGCCGAGATATGTTCGGTTGAAAAGGTTACTACAGATGAACAGCGCAAAACGAAGCATGCGCGTTTTGAGAGTTTGGAAGATTTTCTAGATGCTAGCGATCCTAGTTTAACTGTTGAGGGGTATCCCGCCCCGTATCGAGTAATTGTAAAAGCTGTTAAGCAAAAAAAGTGAAGGAGGACGGCTCCCGAATTATCCTTGCGCAGCGAACCGCGCAGCTGAGGAGAATCCGGGAACCATCCTTTCACAAGGGGAGGGCGCAGCTCATACTCTGAACTTGCCTCCCGTTCGACGATCAGCGTGCGGTGAGCTTGGTCAGGTCGACCGTGCCGTTCGCACGCAGCATGTCCGCGATCTGGCCGAAGTTGCCGATCGCCAGCGGGTAGCGCTGAGCGTCGGGAATGCGGAGCCACTCCCGGTAGGCAGCGAGCATCATTCCGTGACCAGCGCCGAAGCGGTTGATCAGGGAGTCGGCGTCGAGCGCGTTGATGTCGAGCCATTCCCAGCTCAGCAGCTCGCGCCCGTCGACCGTGATGTCGCCCGAGACCGCGCCGAAGACGACGTGGTCGGGAGCGCCGTAGTGAGCATCGACTGTGACTTCGGCGATCTCCGGCGGACAGTGCCAGTCGGTGATCTTGGCGATGGTCTTGCCCGGACGCACGTCGCGGACTAGGTCGGTGACGACCAGAGCGAGACGCGGGTGCAGGATCGTCGACGTTGAATGCACGATGTCGGGTTCGTCGGTGACGCCGCCTGCCTCCTGCGCCCACTCGATGTTGGCGCACTGGAGCGGGGTCTGGCCTCGTCCGATCTCGACCTTGCCGCCGACGATCACGAAAGCCGGTTCGCCGCTGCGGTCCGTGCACTCGAACTTCGAGCTGCGGAAGCAGGCGACCTCGAACGGATTGTCCCGTCTGTGCCCGATGACGGACGCAGTCGGGACAGCGAAGTGAGCAGTGCTCATGGTTGCTGTTCCTCCTTGGTGAAACAGGGGTTTGGGATTCTTCTCGGCTGTAAACCCAACGAAAACTCTCGTCGGGAGCCGTACTCGTATCGAAATCTTCAAAGATCGATTCAACGATGAATCGTGGGGCAGTCTTGGACCGTTTAGGAACCTTGACTGTTCCTCCCCACAGTTTTGGAGACGAACGATTGGGTGGATGCGGTTCAGGCGGGCTCATGAGGAGCGGCGCCGTTTACCCGTTCCTCCCTGAGAGCGGCCAGAGCCCTTCTTGGTGCTCCTGTGTCCAGCCAGCTT
>JAGRAN010000253.1:0-533 GCA_020434585.1 Bdellovibrionales bacterium | reverse complement strand
TAGCCGTACCACGCCTCGTCGACGAACTTCAGGCCGGAGCGGGACTCCCACTCGTTGACCGGATCGTTGCCGTAGAGACAGGCGATGACGGGACGGATGCGTTCCAGTGCGTGGAGCGCGGGCTCGAACGGGTCGCCGTTGACGACGATCAGTCCCGCACGAAGCTCGGCGACCTCGGCACGCTTGCGCGCAATCCGATGATCGTCGCCGTGCACCATCGCGAACTCGTACCAGTCCATGAAGCGTGACCAGAACGGCCAGTCCTCGCCCTCGACCATCAGGATCGCCGGCTGACAGAACTCGAACGCAGTGTCGAGCTGCCGGACCAGCGTCGGCTTGGTCTGGGTCTTGACGTACGCGAACTCGTCGAGCGTCGCGTCGCCGCCGGCGAAGTGCACGGCGCCGACGGGGTGGCCCAGCGAGTACAGACGACCCTTGCGGATGTCGAGATTGCGGGTCGGACGAACTGCCCAGCCTGGAGTGACGTGCGGGTTGCTGGCTTCCTCGGCGATTGCGAGGTGAACGCCGGCGAC
>JAGRAN010000252.1 GCA_020434585.1 Bdellovibrionales bacterium | reverse complement strand
TTTTCAATTAAACATCACACCAGGGTGCTTGAAGAAAATTTGATTCGCCGCGCACTCGCCAAGACCCACGGTAACCGGACTCACGCAGCGAAACTGCTGGAAATCAGTCATCGGACTTTACTTTACAAGCTAAAAGAATACAATTTAACTGAAGTTGGTTCTGATTCGAAGTAACAGTTAAGTTCAACTCCTTCCGTTAAGATGAAAGTTGCAACACGGCTCGCCGTCAGCCTTACGCTAAGTTTGTATTTATTGTTGTTCCTCTCCGGGCACGCATTTGCTGACGACATTTACACTTGGACCGACGAAAACGGCCAGGTCCACTTCTCAACCGAACCGCGCGGCGATGCGGCGAAAGCAGAGCTTCCCGAAGTCCGCCGGGAAAACCTCGACGAAAAGATCGAAGAGATAAAGGGCTCAACTCCTCCCAACTGCCACAACCACGGCGGGGTCGACTGCTCGCGCGGCAGAGACAGTGACGGAAGTGTGATTTGTCTAGATGGATTTGCGAATTCGATGCTGCCGTACCGCTTTTCGTGCCTCGAGGCGCGGCTGCGGGCTTCTGAGCTGAGCCTGCTCGACTCGAAACGAGAAGTCATTGGAATCATTAATAAAGACTTTAAGATCTCTCAGGAGCAAGTGCTGGAAGCCGGCGAAATGATGCTGCTAATTACGCTGCGCAACAATTCCAGTGTAGAAGCTTTTGGTGTAAGTGTGCATGTCCAAACACCGAATGGGAAGAAGGCTGAAGCAGCCGGCCCGGAAAAGGTCGAGTCCTTCGGTGTTGCCGAATACTTGCTGCCGCTTAAGCAGCTCCCTCAGCGACTGCCGTTTGAGCGGCTAGCGCGCCTAGATTTCAAAGTACGCTGCACCAACTGTGGAGCAGTCTTACGAACGGGGCCTTAGTAATGAAGGAAAGAGTAAAGAAGATTCTAGATGCAGAAGCCCGAGCAATTGAAAACATTGCCTTGGGAGACAGCGTAGAGAAAGCAATTCAGGCAATCCTCAATTGCAAAGGCAAGTTGTTTACTACGGGCATCGGCAAAGCCGGCTACGTAGCCCGCAAAGCCGCCTCTACCTTCTGCACTACTGGAACACCTTCAGTATTTATTCACCCCGGCGACGCTTCCCACGGCGACATCGGCGTAGTCTCCAATCAAGACATCCTGCTCGCCTACTCTAATAGCGGCAAAACTCGAGAAGTCATCGAAACCACCCGCTTCTGCAAACACCTCGGCATCTACTGCGTGATCGGAATGTGCGCGAGCGAGCAGTCACCGCTGGGTGAACTAAGCGACATCGTCCTCGAGCTTGGCGACATTAAAGAACCCTGCCCACTTGGCCTCACACCAACTGCGAGCACCACAGCAATGATTGCCTTGTCTGATGCGATTGCGCTGGTGCTGATGGAAGAGCTTCACTTCTCCGCCGCAGACTTTGCCGCCAGACATCACGGCGGATACCTGGGAGAAAAATCCCGCGCCGATTCGCAATGACAAAAGCAGAGAAAGCGGACAAGATTCGCCGCATTCTTGCCAAACTCTATCCGAACCCCGCACCGCCCCTCGATCATAAGGATCCGTATACGCTGCTGATCGCTGTGCTGCTCTCAGCTCAGTGCACCGATAAGCGGGTGAATCAGGTTACGCCGCTGCTATTTGCTAAGGCTGACAACCCGAAGAAGATGGCCAAACTGCCTGTCGAAGAAATTCGCGAAATAATCAAGCCCTGCGGACTCTCGCCCCGTAAATCAAAGGCTATTTCGGAACTCTCAAAAATACTAAATGAAAAATACGGTGGAAAAGTCCCGCAGTCCCTTGAGCAGCTTGAAGAGCTTCCCGGAGTCGGACACAAAACTGCCTCAGTAGTAGTTTCTCAAGCTTTCGGCGTTCCAGCCTTTCCCGTTGATACTCATATTCACCGCCTGGCCCATCGCTGGGGATTATCGAACGGCAAAAACGTCGTGCAAACGGAGAAGGATCTTAAACGCGTTTTCCCGCAAGACTGCTGGAACGATATTCACATACAAATCATTCTCTTCGGCAGAGAGCACTGTCCCGCCCGCGGCCACAATCCGCAAGTTTGTCCGATCTGCAGCAAGTACGGCCGGAAGAGTCTTAAGTCCAGCTGATAGTTAGGAGATAAAAAGGCTGTGCCGCCTAGAGGGATGACGGCACAGGGTTTGGGGTTGAAAATCCTCAATCGCTACGAGGGACACCCGGCCTCCTCCCGCACGACGCGCTTGAACGTATTCAGCGAGACGAACGATGAGAAAGACGCGAGGATGCCGGCCACGAGGGCGAGCATAACCGGCACGTACGAGCTGATCCAGAATGCCGTGAACGTCAGAAACGCCAAGACAATCATGACCGCTCCTCCGTGGGACGCGATCCGCCGCCGTTCGACCGGAGTCGCAAGCAGCAGCGTAGTCACTGTTTTGACGGGGATGATTGCCAGCATGCCACGAACCATCGGTTCGCGCAGGTATGGCAAGTTCTCCTGGACTGCGGCGCCAAACGATCCGAACAGCTTCGGACCGTCGTCGCCAAGCATCAGCAGCAGCAGGATCAATCCGAAGTCGAAGACCGTGACCCAACGCGGCGCGCTTTTGGCTGCTGCATCTGCCTTGCACGGGCGCGACACCAAGTAGGTGGCGAGCAGCCCGAGCGAGAGGCTCAGCAGCAGCAGCGCAGCCGTTGCGCTGGCGGTGACTGAAGCGAAATCAGCCTGGCTGGTGGCGCCGAACATGACGGTCAGCGTCTTCACCGGCATCGCCATCAGCACTGCTTTGGCGAACGGGCTGTGAATTTGTGGGAGTTGGTTGAGGTGGACCGAGAGCGATCCAGCCAACCAAGCACCCTCCTTGCTGACCGCGATGATCACGAGCAGCAAGGCGACTTCGAGGTACGCGGGCTGCTGATGCAGCACGCTCAGGACGATCAGCACCGCTAGCAGTGCGTAGCCCCGGAATCGTATCAATGGCATGGGAGTTCCTTATGAACTAAGTCGGAGGGGGTAATGCGACGTGCATCAAACCTGGTGCCCTCTTTCAGCAAGGAAGGGGCCTTGCTGAATCAGGACCGAAAAAGCCGCCGATCTCCTTAGTCGACGGAAGGACGAAATACCATAAATGCAGTAAAAAAGAGCACTTAGCCAAAGTGACGGACTATGAATTATAACTAATTTTATAGATAATTCAAGTGCCTGCGCTGAATGCCGCCATATCATTGGCCCAGTGCTCAGGATCGGTTGAACTGACACAACAAGGGTGTTTCCACTTTTGAGTCATTCAAACGAACAGTATCAGCGTCGGTCTTGCCGCTGCTGCTGCTGCTCATAGAGTTGAGCAAGCTCGACTGCTTGTTCGTTCGTTATTTGTGTCCATCTGCTGCATTCGACCCAAACTGGACTTCGATGAATGACGCATTCCTGGGCCATGACGACACCGGTCTCTGTGTTGATCTGCACGTTGATCCACGAGGCCACACCTGTCATCAGCGTAAAACCATCGTTGGCAAGAGCAGTAATTGGGGTGAGTAACACTGCAGCAATTAGTACTGTCTTATAGAGCTTTCGTAACTTGTTCATTATTGTAACCTCTGCTTACTAAATAACGGGAGCGGCCAAACACCGTCTTCCCTATATTAAAACTTCTGCTATTGCTTAACCTTCATCGCTCGAGTTTCGCGTTCAAAGCCGGAGCTCAGTCTTTACAAAACTCTCGCGTCAAAGGTGCAATGGCAGCCAACCTGACTCGATAGAGATATACTTCTTGCGGATTGAACTGCACCGGAAGGTTTTCATGGCGCTGACGTGATACGCGGTAAAGGTACTCACGAATGTGCAGCTCCATCTCCTCCAATCCTTCACACGCCGCTTCTTCCCCGAATGTTTCAACATTGATTAGGAAATTTTCTCGATACACTTGGTATTGAGCCTGCACGTTAAGCAGGTAAATTGTGTAACCGGAAATCGCCGCCCCCTGCGCGTGTGCCGCCGGAAGTGAGCCGAAAAGATGCAGCCCCAGGAAAAAGACGAAATATTTTAACGCTTTCATTGTCATTTAAACCTCTAAAAAAACTGGCGTTTGATTCTAAACGCTCAAAATTGAGTTGCTTGCGAAAAAGAGAACTCGGGATCACATCCTTGTGACCCCGAAGACCCCGCGACCCTCTAGAAAAGGACGCCAAATGAAAAATTGGCGCCAGCTTCTCCAGTGCTAAGGTCGAGATTTATATCTGTCTGGATAAAGTAGTCGTTGCTTGAGTCGATATATCCTCGAACGCCGCCATAAACATCGAGATCGAGGCTGCCCTGTCCTGTGCCTGGACTACTTGGGCCAAAGAGCACTGAGCTCGCGCGGACACCAGCAACACAGTCAAAGCGCCGGCCGCCTGGTGTCTCATATGTGTAGACGTTCCAATCCATAAATCCTGACACACCGTTTCCATCCAGCGATGCTCCGAAATTTGCACTGTTAAGAGCAGCGGCTAGACCACCGCCGATTCGACTTTTACAGTCTTCAAACAAACTGTTTATGTCATTGTTGATTTGCTCTGTTACCTTGTCAGGCACGTCGTTTCTTGCGTCCTGAAGCCTGCGTTCGAACTCCTCCATGAAGCTGGAAGTTGAAAGAGGACCGGATGTGGGGCCGGTGTTCGTGCGAGAAAAACCGGATCCGAGCGAAATGCCATACGGTTGGGCGTCTGCAGTTTGGGCACCAATCGTGACAATGCAAAACGCCATCAGAGGAGCTGCTCCAAAATGCAGCGCTGTTGTTAAACGTTGTACTAGTGTTTTCATTTCATTAACCTTTGTTAACCTTAAGTTTAGGGGGTAACCCGTGCTACCTTTCCCAAAGTTTCTCAATTATGTTTCCTCACAGTCATGAGCGAACTCAGCTTGCTGTTGAAAACGTTCTGGACCGAGGATTTGCTGCTAGAAATTAAATACAAAAGAGACAGTGCACGTATTGCGATTAGCCTCGACGACGACGCTGCCCCATTCGTATCGATGAATGGACGAATCTAAATCACCAAGGTTGTATGGTTTGAGAAGCTGCTCGCAACGCTCTTCCCACGTCGGCTCCGGTAATTCGGCCTGTTCTGTGATGGCTGCTTCGATTTCGAGTTCCAGTGCCAAATCATCTTGGGTGGCGAGTTGTGCGTAGGCAGGTGTTAGAAAGGCCTGAACACAGCAAAGGCCAATTGCTGCCGTTAACAAGCAACGTGAAACTGCAGTAAGTGATTTCATTTTCATTACTCCTAAATTTCCTGCTCGCGGGCAGGAGATTCTCCGTCACAATCGTCGAGCAGCATTCGCCGCACACAAGAAGGTTATGATTCCGGCAGCAAATCCGTGACCTCAAATCGCGATTATTTCGCGAAAAACTTGCGAGCACCTGTCTTCTTGGCAAAAACTCGGCTATGTCTAGCTCCGAATAGACCGGTGAAACGGCTTTAAAATGTCATTCTGGATGACAGGAGGGCCAACCTCAGGAAAGAAGGAGCAAATGATACATTCTCGCGAAATATTAGCATACCAAAGTAGAGGGGTAGGCCTTCTAGGCCAAATGACACGATTAGGTCCAGAGAGAGCGTTAGTGCGCATACGGAAGACAGGCCAGCAGCCTGTATGCATTGGAAGCTTTTAGTGGGTTTTAGGTAAGACTTTCATATTACTTGGAATCCTATGAAGCAAAATCGACCGTATGCCGGATTAGATGATGAAGCTCTACCGGGGTAGGTATTGTCGGATGAACGGGGTCCATTTGAAGATAACAAATCGAAATGCGCTGCGAACTGAGCGAGGTGCTACTGTGACTGAGTACGCAACTATCGTCGCAATATGCGCACTCGCTCTAGCTTCGGCCATCGGTCTTATGCGGACAGGGTTGGAAGATGGTTTCACCGTTGCTGCAACTGCAATGGCAGGCACGCAATATGCGATGGCAACCAGCGCCCCGGGTATTACGAGCAAACCCAGCTCACCAAATATCCAGTCTCCAGCGAATTCCCCGGCCACTTCAAGTTCGGAGCCAAATGTTACCGGCACCGGCAGCTATTGCAGTCATAGCAACTGGGGCGGGGGCTGCGAGGAAATTATTTCTTTGCCTGTGATTCCTGGGCTAGGAGAGACGGTTGGTCAAAACCCAGAACAAGATCCGCAAGCGCTTCCAACAGCAGTTACCGGGCTAGTAACTTCTCCAAGCGCACCGACTTTTTACTAGACACCGCTCTGCTAAGCGGCCTCTTCATCTTCTTGTTGTTTGGCTTTCACGGGAGAGGTCAAACTAAAACTACTAATTACCACTTTGCCGCCAGCTTCGCGCTTCTCAAGCATGGAGATATCTGCATCACACTTCGCGATAAACTCACGGGCACGTACGTGAAATTTTTTGCCTTCTCGCTCAATCCACGCGCGAATTTTTGGGATATCATCCATGAAGACGTTATCGAACTCAGTTCGGACAAAAAGGTTGGGAGAATCATTGACCTGATTAATGTTTTCTTCCGCTGCTTCAATCATTGTATCAACGCTTCGCGCCACTAGATTCATCGATCGGTCAAAAAACTGGGTATGTTTTAGGCGAGAGTATACGAGCTTGTAGTTCCCTCGAGATACTTCTACCGCCCCGCTTCTTTGCAGCTCAAAAAGGACTGAACGTGGGCCGATACTTTTGCTTACTTTTGCAAGCATGTCCTCAAATTCGCTGTAGGAAAGGACCCGAGGCTTTCCCTCGGCTGTCCTGTAGTCTTCATTCTGCGACCAAAAGCCGATCACTCGCTGAACGATGCTAGGAACTGATTGAGGAGGGTCGTTGTGTTCCTTGCGAATTTTCGCGGCGTCTTTGCGGTGAACCCCGCTGACCGTGCTGATTTTACTAATTGTTACTTTCTCGCTCTGCCGCTCCATTTCCTCTACGGCAGCCTCCACCATCGCAATCTTGAGTATATCGACCAGTCGCTGCAGCTTCTCGCCTCGCCGCACCCAGAACCGCGCAACCGGCCGCAGCATCACCAGGAGCGCTTGGTCTAGAGTCGTATTGGCGTTATCCATAAAAGTCTGAGCTAATATTTCGCGAATTTTGCGACTATCTTCTCTATATTATCACGTAAATCAGCATAATCGGTACCCAGATTGAAGATAAATTTCGCCGTCCCACCCTTCCCAACCCTAAGTATCTGGAATAATTAGGTAGCACATTTGCGGCACTGAGCTTTTTCGCGATTATTTCGCGAAATTAGGTAACATCCGCATGATTTTCTTCATAACACTATCGTGCGCCTAGAAGCGCCATGCCCAGTTGTAGGGTTGAAAACTGTTTGGTTTTGGTCACTTACGGTATTTAAATGCGTTTTGCTCTTCTAATCATTCTTCTTTCGGCTTTCGCGGCAAATCCCTTAGCCGCGGCCGCTG
>JAGRAN010000251.1 GCA_020434585.1 Bdellovibrionales bacterium | reverse complement strand
TACCGCAAGAAACCCATTTGCGAACATGCTTGCACAGGATACATTTCTTCGCTTCATAGCGTGTGAGAATTTTCACTCTGAAGTTTGTACGGCACTCGCGCTTGATGCAATTCAGCACCACTGTTCGGGTGCCGGCGGTTCTCGTGATCACCTCCAAGCGCGCCTAACCCATCTCAAAGACACTTTGGAAGCTAACAATCAGGGGTTTAATGTAGCTTACTTTAGACTATTGAGAGGAATCTTTTTGGATATTGAGCCTGAGATAAAAGCCAAGAGTGGTAAAAATATAGTTCTGAAACTCAAGGGAAAATCAGATTTTGTAGACACAGAATATGTTCACTTCGCCACAGTTGGTATTGCTGACAATTCGATCGCGCCGGTTACTGTCTTCACAATAGATCCTCTTGAGCAGGTCAAGAAAAGGCTTAAAATTGCAAAGTTTTTGATTCGATTGTTTACCACTGACATATTGTTGCAATTGCTCGAGCGCTGCGAGATCTCAGTGCCTTCTCCAAGCGAAGGGATTGTGGTTGTTTGCGATCGAAATGAGCCGAAGATCCTAGAAGAGATCGTCGTTTCAGATCTCGATGATAGACTAGAAATTTAGAGGTTTTCGTGGCTTTATTACGTGGTCAATAGTTGGTTACAATAACTTCTTTTACCTTTCCTCGACCGTTGGCTTTGGAATTAATAGTGCGGCTGGCTTCAACGCTTTCTATCTTGAAGTTGTTGTAGAGTTCTAGCACGAGAGGAGCGGAAGAGTTCGAAAGCATGAACTTAACCCCGTTCTTGTCCAATCGCATGCAAACGCCGAGAAGCGCTCTTTGCATGTTTTCATCAAATCCACCCTCAATGTAGCTAGTGAAATTCGAAGTCGAATTTAAGGGGACATAGGGTGGATCAAAATATACGAAATCTCCGGTTCGAGCTTTATCGAGAACGGACTCGAACGAAGCCGTTTGAATTTCTACGTGCTGAAGTAATAGAGAGCAGGCCCTAAGATTGCCTTCATCTATAATTCGTGGATTCTTGTAACGGCCAAAGGGAACATTAAATTCGCCTCTAGAATTTACACGGTACAGGCCGTTAAAGCAGGTCCGATTTAGATACAATAACCGGCTGGCACGTTTGACCGGCCCCCACTGCTTAAAATTACCAGACCGGTCAATGTTGCGAAGCGTGTAGTAATATTCTTCGTTGTGGTGATGCTTTTTGAGAGCTCTTAAGAGTTCCGGGAGGCGATCTCGAATGACCTCATAGGTGTTAATTAACTCAGAATTAATATCCGCTATGTACGCGTTCCGCGGAGACAAGCTGAAGAAAAAAGCACCTCCCCCAATCATTGGTTCAAAGTATCTATTGATCCTTCGAGGAACTCTTTTAGAAAGTTCAGGCAATAGTTGCCGCTTGCCACCGGCCCATTTCATAAATGGCTTCGGGGCACTAAGGTGCAAGGTTGATTTTAAATTTGAGCCTTGCTCTGATTGTGATGAAGAAACAAGCATTTGTTCGATCAATTCACAGCTATCGGTAGTCATAAGCACTTAAATTAGCATTTTTGATTGGGTCGGCCCAGGAGAGAAACATGGAGTTTTATCAGGGGAAAAAGTCTGAAGAATTGAAACACCATGTTTGCGCGGTTCTAGATGAGCTTGGACTCAAGTATGAAACGGAACGCTACTCGGAAGTGAACAGTGCGATCATCGGAAAGCGTCGACGAATTGACGTGGTTGTTGTTGACGATGAATCTAACCCGCTCATGCACATAGAGTGCAAACATCAGAGAACTGCCGGCACAGCAGAGGTCAAGTTGTTCCGGGCGGTGGTTGAGTCTAACCGCGATAAGAACTTGGGGATACCTTCAATTATTGTTTTTAGTGGCTTTGGATGGACGCCGGCAGATATGCGACATGCCCTCCTTAATGGATCGGTTAGAATCGAGTTTTTTAAAGACTGGATGAAGTTGTTTTTTTCTTACCGTAAATTGGAACCCGATAGTATTTGTGATTGAAGATGTTCGTTAGACATAGGTGAGTAAGATATGAATGTAGTCAACGTAATGCGGCTAGCCTCTTTGTCAATATTGATTGCGCTTATGAGCTGCACGCCTAAGAATTTGAAACCTACGGATCAGCAAATCGCTAATGCAAATTATGGCGAAGCACCTGATGTGAGTGAAATTCCAGTTATGGTGAGGCAGTATTTAAAGAGAAGCGGGTATTACGATCCGAATGGTGCGGAGATAGAAGGGTGCACGGAGCCGGAGAGGGGATGGGTCAAGAATTTAGATTACGAGATCCATGCAGACTTCCTTTTTGGTTGGAAAACGCAGTGTGACGTGAATGGGAAGAATAGAATGGGCGGGTTTGTTGGATTTCAAGCGATTGAATACGTCATTTTGGACGACAAGGTTATTGCGGGTAGGTGGCCGACTACTGCATCTTCGGGGGGACCAATTTTCACTCCGGATAGTAAGCCTGTCATTTGGGGAAACTAGAAAACGGCTTGATTGGGTCAGGTCCACTTAACGGATTTCTCGTTGCTTGAAAAACCGCGAAACGGGCCTGACCCAATTTTGCAATAGTAGAGAGGTGCACATATGAAATATTTATTACTTCTTATTGGTTTGGGGGGTGCAGGGCTAGGCTTTTTGATACTGGCAGAGGCATCCTCCATTATGCAACAAATTGCAGCGTTTGTTTGTTTTTTGATGATGACAACAGCCTTCGGTGCTTGCGGTATTATCGAGGCTCAACACCAATCGACCAAGAAAACTCTCGAAAAGCTGGACAGTATGAATTCCGCCCTACGCATTCAGGGTGGTGCTCCGAGTCACGAGTGACGAGCACAGCTAGTGAGTAGATCCCAATAAAGTATCTAGTTCGTTATTTACTCCTGGGGTAAAAAAATACCAATTTCTCAGCACCTACTATGGACGATAAGCTCGCAAAATGGATTCGTTGGCATCAGCAAATTGAAAAAGAGGTGAGAGTCTTAAGTAGGTTCCAGCATATTCACTCAAAGCTCGTTAGATTCATTTCAGAGAATTGCAGTGAAAGCGTTCTCTAGCCATACCTGGTGTCTCATAATTGCCATTGTATCAGATCGGCTTCCTAAAAGGTGCGTGCGGCTTAATTGGGTCAGGCCCAATTAACGGAATTCTCGTTGCGTGAAAAGTCGTGAAATGTGCCAAACCCGATTTTTAGACGCGGGCAGCGGAAGAAAAACCAATGCTGCGGCTGGAGTGCTTGCTCCAGCAACAGCCAAGTGCGCGCGTCTGGTTGGCATTAGTCGATCGGTTCGAGAACGAAGCCGCGGGGCTGGCCCTCGAACATGCCTTCACCGACCATCCATCCGTCACGGGTGATGCCCGAGATATTGCAGAGTCGATCCCATCCTGGGGGCAGCTCGACCAGATCGTGAAGCGCTTTTGCGGCGGCTTCGGCGAGCTGAGTCGGATCCTTGGCAACGAACAGAAAGCACTCCGGAGTTCCGGCTTCTGTGCCTTCGGTCAGTTTGCCGTTCCACACGAACCACACGCTGTCATTCACTTCTTGAATGACTGGCAGGTCATCGCTTGGAGCGATGGGGCCTGAGACGACGAACGGCGTTGGAGTTGAGCCTCGGTTGAGGATCATGCCGCCGAAGCTGCGAGGGCCGCCGGCGACTTCCGCGAGCATCATCAGTGCGATCCCGCCGTCAGTGATGGCGAACATCGACGCTTCGGGCACGGGCAGTTCATTGATTGAGACCCTGCCCGTTTCGGTTCCCCAGAATGCCGCGGTAGACGAAGTGGGGCCGTTGGATGCGTAGCCGACTGCGAGTCCCGATGAGTTGCGGTCGAGCACTCGCGTGGAGGGCCAGCGATCGCTATCATCGGGGCGGGCAAAGTCGATGCAAATCTCCGTGTTGCCGACAGGCCAGAAGGCTGCTCGACACTGGAGAGGTACCTGGGATGCGAAACTTCGTCCGCAGACCAGACCGTTCTTCTTGTCCGGTCCGATGCATGTTGCCTGCGTGCTGTCGTGTCCGTCCATGGGCACGAGGATTCGCGGTTCCGATTCGCCTGGGGGCCAGAGCACACCCATCGTCATCTGTTCCGCTGCATCCACGGTGAGTGCGTCGAGGAAGTCCCCGCAGTTGCCGACAACGGTTCCATCCGAATGTAAGGCGATTGCTGCGCATTCTCCGTAGCGTTCCAGTCCTTCGAGTCGCTCGGGCTCGAAGTCTCGCCAACGAACTGCTCGTTGACAATCTTCCTCGGTGTCGAAGCCAACGACGAGAAGTGTTCCACCAGCGAGTCGACTCAGCGCCGAACCGATGCTTATCGAGCCACTTAACGGTGGTAAATCGTGAAGTCTGAACTTCATAATCAGGCCTTTCAATTTCGCCACCAGACGGGTGACTAGGTCGATGAACTCAGGAAATACGATATTCGGACTTGTGCAAAAAACAATGTCTTCTGCTGCCCGTTGCTTTATTAAATGAAAGCACCGGGCAGTCGCGTAACTTCTTACTCAGGCAGCGGGGATTAAATAGCTAAAGAAAACAGT
>JAGRAN010000250.1 GCA_020434585.1 Bdellovibrionales bacterium | reverse complement strand
GTCGTCTAGCGCGAGAAACAGCATTGGCATCGGATAGGTGAAGGAATGTTCTCGGGGTGTTCGACGATAATGATACGTGTTGCCTACAAAGATTGCAGATTTCATAGCGTCTCTCCCCACAAGGCTCCAAGTTTTGCAGCCGAAGCGACGGCGTCTTCGTGAAATCCGTAGCAAAAATAACTACCACAAAACTGAATACGCCCTTCTTTGTTCAGTTGATCGAGTTTCGGCTGGGTTTTGACTGAAACGGAATCGAACACCGGATGAGCGTAGTCAAACTCTCGGATGATGTTTTTCTCGGCGATGGGCTCGACCGGATTAAGAGTAACCAGGAAATGGCGCGTGCACTTAAGGCCTTGTAGTCGGTTCATGTCATAAGTCACGAAGACAGCGTCCTTTTGAGCAGCGCTCTCTGTTCGGCGATAATTCCAAGATGCGCGGGCCAACTTGTTTCGCGGGAGAAAAGATGTGTCATCATGGAGAAATGTAGAGTTGCGCTGATAGCGCCAAGGTAGGAGTAGTCGCTCCTGTAAACTTGTAGGTTTCTCCAATAGCTTCAGCGCTAAATCCGCGTGAAGCGCAACTATTACGGCATCGAATTTAAGTTCTCTGTTGTTTGTTAGTCTAACAATTACAGATTCCTCGGTTTCGCAAACGGACTGTGCTGGCGAGTTCGTGAGTACAGTTCCGTTGAAAGCCTTTAGGAAGGACTCGACGTAACTCTTGCTGCCTCCGACAACAGTTTGCCACCGGGGACGGTCTCGAAGCGACAGCAAGCCATGATTGCGAAAAAATAAAAGAAGAGTTTTTATTGGAAAGTCGCGAATCCCTTCATCCGGGGCCGACCAAATTGCGGCGGCCATAGGAATTAAATAGTGGCGTTGAAAGAATTCGTTTAATTGGTGTTCGCGGCAGAATTCGCGAACAGTTGTGTCTGGGTCGAGCTGTGGCAATAGTTGCTGTCCTAGCTGGCAAAAGCGCTGGATGTCTCTGAGGAACTTTAAGTATGTTGCTGAGAATATATTCTTTGGCTGCGCAAAAAGGGTGAGTAGATTATTCCCTGAGTAGTATAGGCCGGTCGTTTTGCACTCGTAGCCGAAGGACATGTCGCTGTAGCGAACCCTAACATTAAGCGCTGCGAGAAAGCGGTGGAAAGTAGGGTCTGTCTTATCATTAAGAACAATGAAGCCTGTATCGACTCGAACGGGATCTCCGCTCTCGTTAGTTGTATCGATAGTGTTGGTGTGCCCACCCACATAAGAGTTTGACTCAATAAGCGTTACTCGGTGTTTGCGCGAGAGCAGGTGCGCTGCCACTATTCCAGCTACACCGGCACCGATAACTGCGATGTTTTTGGAGGAGTCGGTATCCCTCACTGATGCAACTCCGGCTGATTGACAAACAAGTAATGCGAAATTCCCCATTCTTCGCCGCGCGAGTAGCCAAAGAGTTCGGCGCAAGAGAGGAAGAATATTCTCCAACGATTGAACCAAAGAGTCTTACTGTCATCTCCGTACACTTTGGAAAAGAGCTGCAGGACGCGCTCGCGATTAAGATAGAGTTTTTCCAGCCATGCTTCGGCGGTCTGGGCGTAGTTTTGTCCGCTAAGCCACCATTGTTTTTCGAGCAAGAGGGGAGACTGCGTGCGCTGTAGCAAGCTTTGCGAGGGCATCATGCCACCCGTGAAAAAATAGCGGCCCATCCAATTAGAAGGCCCTTCGGTCTCAAAGAGATAAGAATGCTGCTTATGAGAGAATATATGTACAAAGAGCTTCCCTCCGGGTCGCAGCCAACTCGATATACGGGTCAAAAGCTCACTGTGATTTCTCATATGCTCAAACATTTCAATCGATACGACCCTATCAAAGGAATCTGTCAACTGCAGCCTGGCTACATCTGCAGTAATGACTTTTACATTTGTCAGACCTAGAGAATTACACTCACTCTCGATGAACAGTCGTTGAGGAGAAGAGTTGGACACGGCAGTAATCGAGGCTGAAGGAAAAGCTTTGGCCATCCAAAGTGTAAGCGATCCCCATCCGCAGCCTAGCTCCAAAATATTCATGCCGTCTTTTAGTTCAGCGCGCTCGACTACTTGCTCAAGTGATTTCTGTTCAGCTTGCTGTAAATTGCTAATACCCTCTTCCCAGAGGCAGCCGCTGTATTTGCGATTCGGGCCTAGAACTATATCGAAAAATTCGGGTGGAAGCTCATAATGCTGGTCGTTGGCAGCTTCTTGATTAACGGCAATGGGTTCGTCCCGCATTGACTTTAGAAACGATAGTTCGTCAGCCGTGTCTTCTATCTCGCGCAACCGCTGCCAAAGAAGAGAGCGAATACCAAGGCGAACGATCGAATCCGGGATGTAACCCTTTTCTGCAATGGAAATTAAGCTGCTCACGATGCCTCCTTAGGAAACCATGGAAAGAATGCATTGGTTCGGGATTGATAACGTTTGTAGGAATCTCCTCTGCTTTTGATAGCTTGAAGTTCGGTGTAAGGAATACCTGAGATGCGGGTGACGAATACGTACATGACTATCGCAGGGATAACTGCCAGGAAGCCGTAATTGGCGCCTCCGGAAACACCAGCAATTGCATACGCCACCCAAAGCAGCCATTCGAAGAAATAGTTAGGGTGACGCGAGAATTTCCACAATCCGACGTTGCAAGTTTGACCCTTGTTTATTGGATTTCCGCGGAACTTTGCGAGCTGAGAATCGGCTAAAATTTCTCCAGATAGGGCGATGAACCATAGAACCACAGCGACCCACTCGCCGAATGTTATATGTGGGGTTGGATTATCCAGCAGAATTAAAAAAGTGGCAGACAGAAAAATCGCGAGAAGACTCTGCGCCTGAAAAAAGAAGAAATGAAAGAAGTTTGCTCGTTCGCCCCAATGCTCACGTAGTGCTCGGTAGCGGCCATCTTCGGACTTGCCGATAACTCGGTCCGCCAGGAGATAGTAGGTAAGGCGAAATGACCAGATTACTGCTAAGCCACCGATCACAATTTTGCGAATTAGCGGTGCATCAACAACGAAGCAATAGTAAACGGTCGCAAGACCTATGCATAAGGACCAGGCGGCATCGACGACACTAGCGTCCTCGCTCAAGCACTGCTCTGCCCACAAAACGAGCATAAGGGCCGTTGAAAAGGCCAAAGGGGGAAGAAGGTTATAAAAAAGCTCCATAATTTCTCCTTACCCAGGTCAGACGCCCCAAGGGACAACTTTTTACAGCTCTCGCCATAAAATTTCAGTAATAATTGAGGCCTCTGCTCGTCACAAGAGCATGAAAACTACTCGATTATTGCTTCTTCTGCTTCCATCTTTAGCTGGTTGTTCGTCCGTCTCAATCGGTGATTACGCCGATACGTCCCCGTCCATGTACATGGAAGAGTTCTTCAATGGTTCAGTTGTCGGCGATGGCCTCGTATTCGATCGTGCGGGAAAGCTCACACGGGAGTTTCGCGTTGAGATTTTAGGCGAATGGAATGGTGTAGATACACTGGTTTTGCACGAGTCCTTTAAATACAGTGATGGTGAGGAGTCCGCAAAACAGTGGAAGGTTAACGTTGAATCCGATGTAGAAAGTGGGCGAAGTTATCGAGGTACCATGCAAGATATTGTTGGGACGGCCCAGGGCAAAGGCATCGGCAAAGCTATCAATTGGCGATATGATATGAAAGTTGTCGCAGACGGCTCAGAGTGGATCTTGAGCTTTGATGATTGGATGTGGAAAATAGATGACGGTCTCGTTATGAACCGTATCAAGATGAGCAAATTTGGTCTGAACGTGGGGGAGATTCTGATTACTTTTCGACGGACCCATTAGTGAGTTTAGAATCCAAACTGGCACGAATTTGATTGCGTGCACTCTCAGGTAGTTTGTCCGATTCTTGATCTAAGAATATTGACTCAATTCCCTTCCTGATTGCCTTCTGTTGGCGGGCGAATCGCCGACAAAACGTGCATATCACATGATGAAGTCCAAAAAATAAGCTGTCAGTCACGGACAGGGGCGAGTCTTCGCGTTCGATGGCCTTTTCCGTGTAATACTTGCAGGTAAAGCGGTAGAAGAAGCTGTGCGGTTCGCTGTGCTGTTCTCCTTTACCTGCAAAATTGCTGTCAATTTCAGTCATTATGCCAGTTGCGCTCCATACAAGTTCGCAAGGCCATTCGGGCACGATAAATTGTTACTCCCAAGTTCGACGGACTAATATCTAGAATTTTACAAATGTCCGCCGTTTTAGCTCCGTCCATGGTTCTAAGTTCTAGGGCCTGACGGGAAAGTTCAGGAAGCTTTTTTAAACAATCCTTTAGGGTTTCGATAAAACTAGCGTGCTCAACTATTTTCTCTGGGTCTCTAGCCCAATTCGGAACAAATACTCGCCAAATGGAGAAGGAGTTAAATTGAGAGTTAACCACTTCCTCTAGATTGTCGCTCGAGGTAGTGGTGCGAGTGGATGCCTTCCTGTAGTGATCAACTACTTTGTTTTTTAATATAGCAGTAAGCCAAGTTGAGACGGCTGAGTCCCCCTTGAAGGTATCTAGCTTGTCCAAGGCGGATACGAAGGTGTCTTGGACGAGGTCTTTAGCTAGGTCAGGATTTTTTACCGACTTTAGCGCGAACCCGTAGAGTAGGTCTCCGTATCTGTCCAGCCAAGTAGATGGGTCTGTCGCTGTGCTCATTTAATATTCTTTAACTCGGTTAGCAGCGATAAATTAACGCAATCTTGTCTTTCGCTGCAATAAAAGTCGCCACGAATCAATTTTGATTTTCTAATTATTAGTCCAATCTAAGTACCTGAAAGGTTTGTCTAATCTTTTTGTCTGCCTGAATCACCGACCTGGCAGGCAGGACATTAAACTTAGCTGACGTCTTGAATACGTAGATTAAATCTAACTAATAATGGGTTACGCGTCCTGCCTTGAGGCTGAGTCTATGAAGACATTTGGTTGGTTCTTTGGGTCCATTCTGGGAGTGGCCTTGCTAGGGTTGATCGACTGGGCAACAGGGTATGAACTTAGCTTCTTTGTGTTTTACTTCGGTCCCGTGGCGGTGGTCTCCTGGTATTTGGGTTTCGAGCATGCAGTAGTAATTTCCTTACTTAGCGCTCTTACTTGGTTCGCCGCAGACTTCTTCTCTGGTCACGACTATTCCTCTGAAATTTATGCTGTCTGGAACACCACGATACGACTGGTAGCTTTTCTTGGAATTGGCTGGGCCGTATCGCAGAAACGGCGGGCGCTGCTCGAAAGCGAGAGTAACGCAGAAGAGCTACGACGCACCCTTGCTGACCTTAAAGTGCTAGAGGCCTTTCTTCCAATTTGTGCTGAATGCAAGAAGATACGAAACAAGGAAGGCATGTGGCAGCACCTCGAGGTCTACATCGGAGAGCATTCCAATACACAGTTTTCACACGGCTACTGTCCGGACTGCGCGAAAGCGGCAATGGCTGAAATTGGACGACTTACGGGGAAGTAAGGGTTCGACGCGACCATATGGAAAAAAGTGAGTAGGCGTACGGTTATCTTTTTGACTTACTGCGCCGCTTTTTACGGATGTTCTTCCGCCGTTCTTCAGCTTTAGCTTTGCGCTCAGAATTGACGGCATCCTGCTTTTCGCGGGAGCTTTGTCTCTGTTCCTTTAGCTCTGAGACAGAGCAAATAGGGCAATTAGGAGAACCCGGTGCCCACGCCTCTTCAGTGTGGACTAGCAGCACTGCCGATAGAATCACGACAAAGGTCAACGACAGGCGCAGCGATATAGGTGATTTAGCCCACATGGGATAAGCATCGACCCCTAGCCGGTAAACCTGAAGTTAACAGGGCAGTATTCGGTCGCTAGAATGGGCGGTCGGTTCTACGAAACGAAGCAACACTTGTTGATATTCCCGTATAACAAGAGAGTAGAGACCAACAGAGCTGAGTTGGGGTTGGCGGCACTAAATTCAGTGCGTGTTTAACCAGCTTACTAGGAGCCGTACAATGGTTCGATTCGCTCAGAAGGTTTCGCTTCTTATATTCTATTCACTTCTCTTTACACCCTTAGCATACGCCCAGAGTTCCGATTGTTTGAATACATCGGATAAACCCGGAGCGACAAACTCGCCCGGCGGCTATGCTGTTCAGGGAGAGAACCAATGTCTCCCGACGGCGGATGTCAACGCAGGGCTCGATCAGGGCTACACCATTTCGCCTGAAATGCCTTTATATGATGACTCATCTGGAACCACTCCCGCCGACGCGGCGAATCTTATGGCGCGCTGTATGGAGAGTTTCGGTGTGTACGGCCCGTCTAATGGCACCGATATCGGTAGTTCCGATTATCCGAAAGCACTCTGTTATTGCAACGGAGTCGTTTTCGGACAAAAATTCGAGTGCTATCGGACGTTCTTTGGGGACTCAGGTGCCAATTTCGCCGATATGCAGCTTTTTGAAACGCTTCGAAAAGATGCCAACGCAATTGTGATATTCCATGTGGTACTTAGGCGTAAATGCCCGCCCTATCACAGCTTCCTGTATCATGCTATGCAGTTTCGCGGTGTCTCACAATCTATTCCATCAACCAAGCCCAGGGATGTTGCGCAGTTGGGAGAACCTCAGCATCGAAGCTCTTCTAGTGGAGGCCCTGGAGGTGGGACTGTGCTGATTTCTGATCCGAACGAACCTGACGAGACAATCGAAATTCAAGTTGGTAACGACGGCAGTATTAGTTCTCCTGACATTTGGATTGACACAGACGTCGCAAGAATCAGAGGTGTTACGGTAAAACTACC
>JAGRAN010000249.1 GCA_020434585.1 Bdellovibrionales bacterium | reverse complement strand
GCCGCGCTCCAGCTGCGGCAGTCATCCACGGCATAGGCATCATTGCCGAGCACTCGCAGCGCGATCTTTTCCCCTTGGATGCAGCCTACTGTTGAGAGGCGAAAGTGAATCTGCTTTAGCCCGACCAGGACGGCAAAGCTGCCCTCGCGCGCTTCTCCCGTTTCACTGGGGGAGAGATTGGCTAAGATTTGAATTCTGCGTGCGATGTTTTGGTGGGAGCCGGCCGGTCCGCGAAGCAGCATTCCCGAACGAAGCGATCCATCGACGCGAAAACGCACAACGCTGCCCTCAGGGGTTGATTCGATATGAATGTCGCTTGCACCGAGTGCTACCGACTGGCGCAAAATGTCTTCCACAATATCGGCCGCGGAGGGGCTGGTAGTGCTTTTTCGCGCTGTGAGCATGTCGCCGATATATGCTGCGTGTATTGCTCGCTCGACTGATGGGCCGTGAGCTTGTTCGTGGATGACTTCGCAGCCGATTGCGAAGCGCAGCTCACGCAGAGAGTCGGCACTGAAGTCTTGCGCACTAACGGCAGTCAGAAGCATGCGGCCTTCCCCAGCGTTGATCAGGGTCATGGGGAGGAGATTGTATTTGTGGGCGGTTTGATACGGGACGTGGGAGCGTGCTTCAGCAGAGGAGCAGCGCACCAATTCGCGCCAGCGCTGAGCGTGGTCGACTCGAACTACTGCCGGTAAATTGGTCCTGGCTGGGGTGACGTGGTGCATCTACGACGTTTACGCTGATATTACAGGCGCTAATCGACCCGGTATCGCTAGAAGTTTCGAAGCAATGATTCCTCGCGGAACCGGCCAAGGCCGACTAAGGCCCTGCGCAGACTAGTAGATTGCGCAGCTATCACAATCGTAAACTTATCAAGTCCTATATCCCCCAAAGGGGGCCTGAGTTTGGGCACAAATGGTATTGTCCCCGCTATTCGCTAAAATTATTAGGGCAAACAAAGCTAGCGATTAAGTGTAGTCATCAATATACCAATTAATTTATGCGCGCCCAGGCAGGATTTGTGCTTTTTACAGGGAAAAAATTCCTGTGAAACCGAAGGTGAACATCTTAACTCCCTGTCTTTATTTACTTTTATTTACGCGCCCTCGGTTAGTTTTTCGCGACATCCATATAAATCACACTCATAGTTCGGTCGGTAAAAACAATTTTAATGGTATAATACTGAAAATGATTGGTCTTTACTTCCTTATCCACGCGCATTTCACAGGATAATTTTTACTTTTTAAGATGATCGAAAATTTCAACACTATCAGACATCGCTCGCTGCGCATCATGTTGCGTCCGATCGTACGGTTCTGGTTGCGGGGAGCTGATTCTATTCAAAGTTTCATCGACTCGCTTAAAATCGTTTTCGTTGAAGTGGCTGTTGAAGAGCTTGCCAGGCAAAATCAGAATGTAAACCTAACTCAAATTAGTTTGCTTAGCGGTGTTCACCGACCAGATGTCTCAAAGATAGTTAAGCGCAGCGCTCCGCCCGACAGATCTGTTTCTGATGTTGTGACGCGGGTGATTGGTCAGTGGGAGCAAGATTCAAGATTTTGCGCCAAAGACGGCAAGCCTCGATCTTTAGGATTCAAAGGCAAGAACAGTGAATTTAGTCAGCTGGTGCGCTGTGTCAGCAAAGATGTTACCGCAGGGTCTGTTTTATCAGCGCTTCTCCAAAGAGGAACTATTACAAAAGGGAAAGATACAATTAAACTTTCCCGATCGACGCATAAAATTACCTCCGACCAAATTCAATCATTCGACATTCTTGCTCGTGACACGCAGACCTTGATGAACGCAGTGCAGGAGAATATTGAAGCGTCAACTGAGGCAAGTCCGCATGTCCATTTGAGGACAGAGTTTGATAATATATTCGAAAGCGACCTCCCCAAAATTCGAGTTTGGCTGCGCAAAGAATGTAAAGCGTTCCATCGCAAAGCACGTGCCTTTCTTTCCAAATGCGACAAAGACCTAAACGACCGTCCGGGTGAAAAGGCTGGAGCTGTTGTCAGTTTGAGCGCGTTCGGATGGACGGCAGAAACGCAGCTTAGCAGCTGGTACGTTGGGAGTCCGCTGGACGAAGCTCGAATCGTTATGGGCGCGAATCGGGAGGAAGAAGCGGTTTGAATCTGTCTGAATTAGAGAGCCTTACAATGGTTAAGCCTACGAATTTAATGAATACTGAAGCACGCCGATTAGATACGAAGATAGGAGTATGTGAGCTGAGCCTCAGATCGTCCAGCTCTTGTCGTAGTGGGAGACTGAATAGTTTGCTGAAAATAATCGCTACAGAGCGCGGTACGGTCTTACAGGACTATCTTGTACTGCTTGCAGTCCTTACGGTTGCGCTGGTGGTTCCGTTGCAACGCGTTTCGACAGAAATCGATTACGTTTTTTCTACCGCATTGGCGCAGACCTCGACAACTGCTTCATTGAATTCCCCAGAACAAAAAGTTCCTGACACACAAGAGCCACATTTAGAATCAGCTGGGGGCGGCACTTGGGAAACCTACGAAGAAGTAGGCCACGAAGCCAATTTTGACGGCGGCTCTCCTGACTCATCAGGATTAGTCAGCCCTAGTTCTCGCACCGGGCCTGTGTATTTCTAATCGCCAAGTAGAATTCTATAGTGCAACAAATTTCTCAAAGGCCGCATAACTTACTTAAGTAGGGCAAACAAACCAGCATAACCGATTGAAGTGTAGTCGAAGACAGTAGGAATTGTTTTCGATGAACACACGAGATCATACATTTCAACATTCACACACGCAGAGCATTCGAGACTTTCTTACTCCGGTAGTCTGCGCATTAGCCTTGTTTCTTCTCCCGCCGTACACGGAAACCGCGTATCCTGCTCCAATTGAAGGCACCGACGAAGGGGCCTCAGTGATGATGGATGACTGGGTTAAAATGTACGATGCTAATGCGTTGGCAGACGCTTATGGCGGCGACTCAACGTTGAACCATGGCTACAAGCGGACTCCTATCCTCTTTGATAACTGCGACGAATCTGGAAGCAATTGCCGACGCAAATATCCGAAGCTGAGGAACGATACAGGTGGATTGACAAATGATGTTCCGGATTTAAGGAACATTATTAGCGACGGTGAATTTTCGTCTCCAGATCCCCGCTCTCAGATACAGTCGTTAAGTACCGACGACGAAATTACTCGAGCGACA
>JAGRAN010000248.1 GCA_020434585.1 Bdellovibrionales bacterium | reverse complement strand
ACGATGATCGTATTTTCTAGTATTTTTGCGCATTACCTATACGGGGAGCATTTGGGCAAGCCTCAGTGGGCGGGGATGATTTGGGTGAGTGTTTGTGTGGGACTGCTGAGGTTGATTGGGTAAATGAGATCGGTGTGCTGAGGCAGTCTCGTCAGGGGTACGAACCTCCTTTGAATGACGCGGCAGCGACAGCACATCGAGCGACGAGAGTGATTTCTTGTAAGGCCAGCCGGAAGTTTTGCTCCTCGGCTAACATTCCACGAGATCGCGGTACATCATCACGCTGGTCATCGTACCACTGCCTTGGTTGGCGGTGTACGTGCCGGCGATCTCGAACCCACGGTTGTCGCCGTAGGTATGACGAACGATGCCGCACTGAGTGTGAGTGCGAACCCATACTCTGCGGCAACCCTTGGCTCGCGCATCGTCCAGCCGCCTCTCTGCGAGATGCGAGAAGTAGCCGCGTTTGCGATAGGGCTTGGCAGTAGCAGCGCCGGCGCAATAGTAGTCGCCGACTTGGGGGTGGGTCGTGCCTTCGAAGTTGGCCAGACCCAGTGCCTCGATGATCCTCTGCGTCAGGACGATCCCGAAGGCGAAGGAGGCGATCGCGCCGTCTTCTCCTGGGATGTGCCAGAACGTTGCTCCCTCCGATTCGAGCAGCGACAGGAAGCCAAGTGCCGACGAGGGATCGTCGTGGTCTCCGTAGCGCCAGTCGAAGTTGAAGGGGGGGTCTCGAAACAAGTCGCACAGCATCTCGGCGAAAGTTGCCAGATGAGGCCGCGCGTCAGACGAACCTGTGCAGAGGACTTCCTCTACCATTGTGCACCTCCTGGGGGTTGGGAACCTTGTCCACGATTGGACGAGACTGTCAGCAGCACGCCTGAACCAGGGTCAGGGGTGCCGCCAGACTGGGGTGCTTCTACTCAGATGAAGGAATATGTAGTGATCGATGCTCGCCCTCGGGGCGAGTCTTCAAAAAAATCCAATAATGACGGGAATACAGGGTTTATCGCGCGCAACGCGCGATAATAATAATCAGAGAAATGATGATATTTCTAGGAAGCTTAGCCATGAGCGGTCATTCTGGCTGCTCTGAGCGCAAAAAGCAAGGCAAAAGGGAATTGAGTCCTTTAATCTTGCGTCCTGTATACAACTGCGGCAATATGGCTTACCCACTGGTATTCTTATAGAAATTGTCTTAAATTCTATCAGATGTCGCTAGTGGTCACGTGGTGATGATTGAGGGCAATAACTAAGTTAGACTTAAGTTGTCGCATGCTGGAAATTGTTGGCTTTCAGGGTTAAAACACTTGAGTAACTAAGAGCTAACAGTTGTCTGAATTTTGCTTCCGGCGTTAAGTTCAGAGTGCGAGCGACGGCCGAGAATGAACCGGCTGCAGTTTGGCCAAGGTGTAGTGCTGGGTTCTTGGATGTTTGAAATAACGGCTGTTTGGAGAAGTTGGTGATGGGTTTAAGGCGTCAAGCAAGAGAGGCTGCTCTACAAGCACTTTTTATGTGCGATAGCTTAGGAACCTGGGATTCTGACTCCGCCAAGTTCTGCCTCGAACACTTCAATGTTCCCGAACAGGTCAACGAATACGCCCTTTCTCTCTGCAAAGGCGTGATTGAAAATCTTCCTCAAGTTGATTCCCATATTTCCTGCGCCAGCGAGCACTGGAGCTTAGCGCGTATGGCTCGGGTCGACCGCAGCTTGCTGCGTTTGGCGACCTTCGAAATTGCTTGGTGTGCCGACGTTCCGGTGAATGTCTCAATCGACGAAGCTATCGAAATAGCGAAACGCTTTGGGGCCGACAGTTCACCGCTGTTTGTTAACGGCGTTCTTGATCGAGTTGCGACAACCCTGAGAGACAAAGTTGAAATTGAAAACGTCCCTTCCCAGGAAGAAGAGGAAGTTGTCTCGCCACCAGCGGCTAAAGCGGCGCTCGATGCAGCGGCTACTGATTCTTCAGAATAGCCCTAAGTAATTAATAGTAAGATTTTCCCAGCCTTTTGATGCCAAGCATCGCTGCGGTTATTTATCACTGCAATTTGCGGCGAGGCTCGCAGATGGTAAATATACTCGGTTGCTTGGGCCAGGCCCTTATTTAACGGTGGACCATTGAAGATAGTTGTCGCTGGTGCCGGCGGAGTCGGTACCTACCTTACAGAACGCCTAGTTCAGGAAAATCATGACCTGGTGGTGGTGGACCAAAATCCCGATGTGCTCGAGTCACTCGCCTCGCTGCACGATATTCAAACCGTTCAAGGCACAACTAGTTCGATTGCCACCCTGAGAGATGCTGGTCTGGAAAGCGCTGATATTTTTATCGCCGCTACAAGCTCGGACGAGGCTAATCTTATATCCTGCCTGCTCGCCGACAGCATTAAACCCGACTTGAGAATCATCGCCAGAGTGCGCTCTCTACTGACCGACGCCAGAGGTCTTTCCGATCGGATCCGCGATGTGTTTGATGAGTTCATTAATCCGGACCGAGAAGTGGTTGAGGTAATGCTGCGCCTGTTGGAGGTTCCGGGAGCGTCGGAGGTAAATGATTTTGTTGACGGCAAGGTTCGTGTAGTCGGGACCACAATATCCGACGAGATGCCCATCGTTAATATGCCGCTTAAAGAAATCCACAAAGATGATGAAGCCGCGAATATCTTTGTTGCTGCAGTTGCTCGTGACAACCATCTGTTTATTCCCTCTGGCGACACTGTGCTGAAAGCCGGGGATACAGTTTACTTTGTTACGGAACCTCGAACTTCCAATCAGGTCATGGAGTGGGTTGGTGCGCGGTTTGAACCGGTGCGAACTGTGATCATTTGGGGAGGCTCGAATTCTGGAAGGCTGCTCGCAAAGCGTTTGGTCGAGCGTGATATTCGAGTAAAGCTAATCGATCCTGAAGTAGAGCACTGTGAAATTCTAGCCTCGGAACTAAACGATGTTGTCGTCCTAAACGGCAGCGGCACGGACCAGGAGCTGCTCATTGAAGAGGGGGTAGAAGAGGCAGGTTTTTTCGTTGGCGCCACGGAGGACGAAGAAGAGAATATCCTTGCCGCGCTTCTAGCTAAAAAGCTCGGATGTCAGCGCAGCGGTGTGATGATCAACAACATGAGCTACATGGACCTGGTGAAAAAAATCGGCGTCGACGTAGCCTTGAATCACCGGATAATGGCGGCATCTTCGATCTTGAAGTTCGTCCGCAAGGGAACAGTTTCCTCAGTTTTCTCAATTCATGATGACGATGCCGAGGTGATTGAAACTACCGCTAAAGCGGGTTCGAAAATCGTCGGCCGCCCGCTGATGAATATGCATTTTCCGCAGGGTGCGCTGGTGGCGGCTGTGGTTAAAAAAGGGCATGTGATAATCCCGCGGGGCAACACAGTAATCGAACCAGACGATCGACTTGTTTTGATTTCAGACAGGTCCGTCTTGTCAAAAATTGAAAAACTGCTTGCTTAAAACGCAGTTGCTACATTCTGAGACAGACAATGCAGACAATCTATCTTGTTGACGGCTCGGGCTATATTTTTCGCGCTTATTATGCAATCGCTCCGCTGAGCACTAGCAAAGGGCTGCCCTCCAATGCCCTGCTCGGCTTTACCCGGATGATAATCAAACTTTTGCGAGATGAGGACGCGCGCTACGTTGCAGTAATGTTCGACACAGGCGAGCCGACGTTTCGCCATAAAATGTTTGATGCCTACAAAGCCAATCGCGGGGAGTGCCCCGAAGATCTCATTCCGCAGATGCCGTACTTCAGAAAGATTGTGCAGGCGCTCGGAATTCCCTGTTACGAAAAGCCAGGCTACGAGGCCGATGATATTATCGCGACTTTAGCTAAAGGCGTGGCTGCTCCCGATAGAAAAATAGTAATCGTCAGTGGAGATAAAGACCTGACGCAGCTAGTCGGTGAGGGGATCGAGGTGTGGGATCCGATGCGTAATGTGCGCTTCACGCCGGAGAAGGTGCGTGAGAAGTTCGGCGTTGGTCCGCAAGGGATTGTCGATTATCTGGCACTGGTCGGCGACTCCTCGGATAACATCCCGGGAGTTAAAGGTGTTGGCCCGAAAGGAGCTCTTAAGCTGCTGGAGCAGTTCGGCAATGTCGAGCAGATCCTGCAAAATATTGAAAAGATTGAAGAAATTAAAGGCCTGCGCGGGGCGAGAAAGATTCGTGAGACGGTTGAATCAGACCCGGAAATCCTCCGTCTAAGCAAGGAGTTAGTGACTCTCGACCACTGCGTAAAGCCGTATTCAGAGATTAGCGGGATCGATGAGCTGCTTTGGCGTGCGCCAGACTCAGCTGCTGTGACTGAGTTATTCGAGGAGCTGGAATTTTCAAACATGCTTGAGACCATTCCCAGAGCCGACTTATCGAACTCGACTTCCGATCCCGCCGCGGGGAAGGATAAGTCTTATCAAGTTATCACCTCAGAAACGCTGAATGACTTTGCGGCCGAGCTTGCTTCTCAACCGCGTTTTGCTTTCGATACAGAAACGACGTCGCTCGATGTTCTCGAGGCCCGCTTGGTCGGCATGTCGTTTTCATGGGAGCGCGGAAGTGCGTACTACCTGCCACTGATTGCCGAGAAGGAACCAGACCAAGCTCTAGACGCTGAGTTAGTAAAAAAGCTGCTTGCACCAATTTTTGCTCGTCCATCGATTGCAAAGGTTGGACTCAACCTCAAATTCGACATCGGCGTGCTTGAAGAGAATGGCTACGAGGTTAATGGTGTGGCGTTTGACGTGATGCTGTCCTCTTACGTTATGAAGCCCGACTCAAGGCAGCATAGTTTGTCGGCGCTTTGCAAGATTCATCTTGGCGAAGATATGCAGCCGTACAAAGAACTAGTCGGCGATGAAGAACACATCGGCTGTGTTCCGCTGGCCGAGGTCGCCCGCTATGCCTGCCACGACGCGGAAGCCTCTTGGGCCCTTTACGAAATTTTTAACGACTTGCTCGGTGAGCGCGCTTTTCTAGCTGATTCTCCCGAAGAGCTTCCTTCGCTGCGCAGAGTGTTTGAAGACATAGAGATGCCTCTCCTTCCGGTGCTTTCCAAGATGGAGCGGCGCGGGATTCTAGTTGATCGAGATTTTCTCGCAGGTCTGGGAGACGAGTTTGTTTCTGAGCTGGAGCAGCTGGAAGCTGCCATTTACAAAGAAGCCGACTGCGAATTTAATATTAATTCTCCGAAGCAGCTGAGCGAAGTTTTGTTTGAGAAGCTTGGTCTGCCTACAAAAGGAGTTAAGAAGACTCAAAGCGGCTTCTCCACGAACCACGCCGTGCTCGAAAAATTTTCGGGCAGCTATGATATCGCTGATCTGCTGTTGTCTTACCGTGAACTGCATAAACTTAAAACCACATACATCGACGCATTGAGCCGGCTAGCTCGTGCAGATAATGGTCGCGTTCACAGTTCGTTCAATCAAGCGATCGCTGCGACTGGGAGACTTAGCTCTAGCGACCCAAACTTACAGAACATCCCGATTCGCACCGCTAAGGGTGCTCAGATTAGGAAGGCGT
>JAGRAN010000247.1 GCA_020434585.1 Bdellovibrionales bacterium | reverse complement strand
CAGATTTACATTATGCCTACTGCTGGAGGGAATGCTCAGCGTATCAGCTTCACTAAGAGCAATTACTGCACCTCGCCCGCCTGGTCGCCAAAAGGTGACAAAATTGCTTTCGTCTGTAGGCAAAGCGGAAACCAACTATTTGTTTCAGCCCCGGACGGGAGGCAGAGCGTTCAGGTGACTTTCAGCGGAAATAATGAGGACCCCTCTTGGTCGCCGGACGGCAGATACCTTGTGTATAGCTCCTCCAACGCTAACGGAGCACCGAGAAATATTTTGATGAGAATGCTCGCGGGGGGCTCTCCGATGCAGATTACCTTCGCGAAATCCGAAGACAGCCAGCCGGCATGGTCGCCGATGACCGAGTAGGACGTTCCTTAGTTGGCTTGTCAGATATTTATCGGTGCGTGTGTAGCGCTTTAAGTCGTGCTATTCGATATTGCAATGAAATCGGAAGTGGAATATTGCTACGAACTGTGCGGCAATAGCTGCACTTTTATTTAATAACTTTCGGGAGGGACAGATGCGTGCTGTTCGATTTTTAGGTGTGCTTCTACTTGTTGTAACCATGGCTGCTTGCTCAAAGTCGAGCAAAAGTGGGAGCGGAATGGCTGATGATTCAGGAATGGGCGAGGGGAACATCCCTATGGCGTCCGAAGGATCCGCGGACCTTCCAGATATCAATTTTGAGTATGACTCTTCTGCGCTGTCCTCGCGCGCACAGTCTCTGCTAAGCGCAAACGCAAAATGGCTGATGAACAATAAAGACAAGAAAATTGTTCTCGAAGGCCACTGCGACGAGCGCGGAACGCGTGAGTACAACATGGCGCTCGGCGAGCGTCGCGCACGCGCAGCTTATGACTATCTGCGCAGTTTGGGAATTTCTTCGCAGCAGTTGAGCACAATCAGCTACGGTGAAGAGCTTCCGCTTGATACTGGTTCGTCTGAAATGGCGTGGTCGAAAAACCGCCGCGTTCATTTTGCGACTCGCTAGTTCAGCCGGTTAAACTGAAGCTCATGCTGAAGAGATCAATATGCCTATCGACGCTCGCTGTGGTTTGCACTGCGGGCGTCGGTTGTGCCGGCGGAGGCAGTAAAATGCAGGCGATGGAATCATCGCTGGCTGACCTGCGGGGCATTCAGGCTCAGCAAACCGCTAAAATTGACGAACTTCAGCTTGAGCTTGATACAATTAAAGGCTCACTCGACGAGATTCAGTTTGCTGTTCTCGGCAAGACCAAAGAACTCGAACAACGTCTAAAGCGTTTCGGCTCTAGAGTTCCGCCGCCGAAGGGTGTGCCCGCCGATTTACTCAACGAAGATCAAGAACGCATATCGCGCAACTCTGGACCCGCCGCGGAAATGTTCGGAAAGGGGCTGGAGCTAGTAAGGGCAGGGGACTTTCAAACTGCTCAAGGACTCTTTCAAACTTTCGTCGATGAAAATCCTGACACAGCTTTCTCAGACAACGCGCTGTTTTGGGTTGGTATCTGTCTAGAGAAGCAAGGCCTCTACGACCGTGCCGTCGTATCTTACAGTGAAGTCTTTCAGCGGTTTCCCGCTGAAGATCGCGTTCCCGCAGCCTTGTTTTATCTCGGCGGCGCGTTCCATAAAATGGACTCCAACGAAGAAGCCAAATTGACTTACCAGAAGCTTGTCGACGAGCATCCGCGTAGCAGCTACGCTGCTAAAGCTAAGAAAGAGCTGGCAACAATCAGGTCCAGCTCACGCGGTCGCTCACGCCGCTAAGGTGATTTTCCATCGCACAGCCAGTCTTCAGTCCTTGGCGCTAGACAGCGTAGTAGGAGTGACTCTAGGTAATTTCGACGGCATGCATCTGGGACACCAGGCCCTGCTTGAACGACTAGGCGACGAATTGTCCGAGTTCGAACCTGAGCGTGGTCAGATTCGAGTGATGGCAAGTTTCTATCCGCATCCGCGTAAGGTCTTAGCCGGCGTGAAGGAGCCAGAGCAGTTGACCCCAATGCGCGAAAAAGCTCTGCTCGCTGAAAGTCTAGGTGTAGACATTTACTATGCAATGCACTTCACCAAAGATTTTGCGAAATTGTCTGCTGAAGACTTTGTCGAACAATACCTAGTGCAGCGGCTGCGTGCCGATGTTGTCGTGGTTGGCCATGACTGGAGCTTCGGTGCTGGACGCAGCGGCACAACAGAGACCCTGACTGAGCTCGCGCACAAATTTGGTTTTCGCGCCTCTGTGGTGAACCCGGTTATGCAAGACGGAGAAAGAATTAGTTCCAGCAGGGTCCGCGACGCACTGCGGGCAGGCAATCTTGACCAGGTTCGAGCTCTGCTCGGTCGCAACCACTGCATTAGCGGCAAGGTAGTTCACGGAGACAAGCGAGGCGGCAAAATTGGCTTCCCAACCGCTAATCAAAGTTTGCGCGCGGCGTTTATTCCGCGTCACGGAGTTTATGCAACCCGTGTAGCGATGGACGGGAAGGACTACCCAGCAGTCAGCAATTTAGGAACGCGCCCTACAGTCGACGGAACTTCAGTGCACCTCGAAACGCATATTTTCGCAGATTTTACCGACAAGCTTTACGGCAAGCCGATCCGCACAGAGCTCTGTGGCTTCTTGCGTGACGAAAAGCGATTTTCCTCAGTGGACGAGCTTCGTGAACAAATTGCGCGCGACTGCCGCAGCGCGAAGGAGTTTCACGCTATTTTGCAGTAAACGAGAGACGGGTTTTGGCTGACTGCAAAGACGCGATTGACCTAAGCATCAATGAGAGCCGCTGCGGAGAGAGGCTTGATACTGCCTTGCTCGAGGTTTTGGAATCAGCAGCACGTAGTGACGAGGAACTCGGCCAGTGGTTTTCAGAGCAAGCTGTGACTCGCTCAAAGTTGAGCCGCTGGATATCTCAGGGTTTTGTTCTGAACGAACAAGGCGGCGAAGTTAAAGCAGGACAAAGAATCAAGCGCGCAGTCACCTTAAGGCTACTTCCGCCGGTCGAAGCCGGTCCAGAGCTGGAGCCTGATCCCAGCGTTAAACTTAATATCGTCTATGAGGACGGCGCTGTTTTGGTTCTCAATAAGCAAGCCGGCTTAGTCGTTCATCCCGGAGCTGGCAACGCAAATGGCACGCTGGTGAACGGACTTCTCGCCTATCTCGGCAAGGAATTGGAGGGCAGTGGTGGGGAAAGCCGACCTGGCTTGGTGCATCGCCTTGATAAAGACACCAGTGGGTTAATGGTAGTTGCGAAGACGCCGCGCAGTTATCAACGCTTAGTAGAGCAATTTGTAGATCGTTCGATTTCTCGCACTTACTTGGCTTTGGTCGGTCGAGATCCAAAGGGCACTAACACCATTAATAACCCGATTGGCAGAGATCCAAATAATCGAGTTAAAATGGCCTGTGATGTGCCGGGTGCTAAGGAGTCGATCACCGTTTGGAAAATCGATACCGCCTTAAAACACGGTCTGCTGCTACGGATTAAGCTTCAGACAGGACGTACGCATCAAATACGGGTTCATTTGCGCCTGCGCGGTGCGCCTGTTGTAGGCGACCCTGTTTATGGTTTGGACGAGAGCGTGGTGCCTAGTCTTCGCTCACGCGCACGTGCTTTTGGTCGTCAGGCGCTGCACGCAGCTGAACTGAGCTTTATTCACCCTGAAAGCGGGGAGAGGGTGGACTTTGTTGCGCCAATGCCGCCCGACATGGCTGAGCTAGTTGAGGAGTTTAATTCTTAACAAATGGAATTCGTTGAAAACACCATTGGCACGAAGCAATTTTTACAGGTCAAATCCTGGCTTGCGGCCGGGTTGCAGCATGGGTTTGGCTGCGCAGATTTGGATGTGAAAAATGAAAGCAGTGGCTGGGCTGCTGTATCAAGCGCGAGGTTGTTGCTGCTGCAGCAGGTACACGGCATTCGCGTCGTTTCTGTAGCTGAGGCAATGGAGACTGAGGCGCAGATTGAAGCCGACGGATTTTACGGCCGCACGAGTGATTCAAGGGAAGGGCCAGTAGCTGTTGGTATTAAGACGGCTGATTGCGCGCCGGTAATTCTGTTTGATCCGCGAGCAGGTCTGTTTGCGGCACTTCACTGCGGCTGGCGCTCAAGCGTAGATGGAATTGTCTACGCTGCTTTGGACAAGCTTGCAGAGTTGGGTGCGAGTGCGAAGCACATCGAGGCCGCTATCGGTCCGGCCGCGGGTGGTGCAAGTTATGAAGTAGGACCAGAAGTAGCCGATATTTTTGAGAATGCGGCTAGGAAAACTGCGCGCTCTCAGGCGGCGCAGAGTTGCATATCTCATAAGGACGGCCAAATTTTTGCCGATAATCCAGCGCTTCTGCGCCTACAATTGGAGAGCCGCGGGGTGGGCCGAGACCGGATTTTACTGTCTAATTCTTGCACTATTTCATCTAGTAAATATTTCTCTTTTCGCCGCCAAAAAGACTTATCAGGGCGGCAGGTTAGCTTCGTAATTTGCGCCTGATCCGGG